>JBBDWO010000028.1:0-165945 GCA_040902765.1 Acidimicrobiia bacterium
ACCCACCAAGCGTGACATATAGGGGGAGTACCGCCGAAGGCGGGGAGGGGGGAGGGCTAATGCGCACTCGACTCTCTCCCCCCGTAGGGGGGAGTACCGCCGAAGGCGGGGAGGGGGGAGGGGGGAGGGCTAATGCGCACTCGACTCTCTCCCCCCGTAGGGGGGAGTACCTGATGGCGGAGCCGTCAGGGGAGGGGGGAGGGCTAACGCGCAGCGGCCGTCTGGTGGGGGAGTTGCGGGGCATTTCCCTAACCTCCCGACCATGGCCACCAAGACCATCGCCACCAACCGGCGCGCCCGCTTCGACTACGAGTTCGTCGAGACCTTCGAGGCAGGCATGGCGCTGCTCGGCTCCGAGGTGAAGAGCCTCCGCGAGGGCAAGGCCGATCTCAAGGACTCCTACGCCGCAGTACGCGACGGCGAGATGTGGCTGTACGGGCTGCACATCTCGCCGTACCAGTTCGCCCGTGACGGTGGCCACGAGCCCGAGCGCGACCGGAGGCTGCTGCTGCACCGGGTGGAGATCGACCGGATCGCCAGCAGCCTCGCCGAGAAGGGCCTCACCCTGGTGCCGATCAAGCTCTACTTCAAGGACGGCAAGGCAAAGGTCGAGTTGGGCCTGGCCCGAGGCAAGAGCAAGTACGACAAGCGCGAGACCATCAAGCGCCGCGAGGCCGACCGCGAGATGCAGCGCGCCATCCGCCACAAGGGGCGCGGCTAGGCGACCACCGCGAATAACGGACGGCGAATCGCGTTGTACTCTTGTGTGCGCGCCTTCACGCGCAACCCATACGGGGGTGACGTGGTTTCGACTCTGACGGTCGAGGCGCCGGAAGCGAGCCGAGGTCCCCGGAGTCCTCGTTAAAGAGCCGGGAAACAAATACGTGCCGAAGACAACTTCGCACTGGCTGCCTAACTAAGCAGTCCGTTCGCCCGGGGGGTGCCCCCCTCGCCGGATCCGAGCGTCACCATGGGGGAGGCTCCCGCCGGGATTCCGGGACCGGCGGGCTGAGACACTTCCGGATACGGCATTGGATCGCCTGCCGACAGGGTCCGACTGCTCGACAATCACTGTCGGATGCGCTCGGAGATGCCGGCACCAAAATCGCAGAGGACCGGGGTTCGACTCCCCGCACCTCCACTGACTGACTGACTGACTGACACTGACTATCTGAAGGCCCTCCAAGGGCTTCCCTTCGCGCCGGATCCGAGCGTCAGCGGCGCACCGCGACCGGAGTCAGTCGAAGTCCCCAGCGACGGGTAGCCAGTGGGGCTCTCCCCAGATGTACCGGGCGTTCGCGTTTCCTTGGGTGTTGGTGAACCGGAAGTAGAAGGTCTGATTGCCGGGACGGAACACCGCCGGCGACGCCTTGCCATCCCCATTCCAGTCGTAGGCGACCAGTCGGTCACCCGGGTTGCCGAAAATGAAGTCGAGATCGGCGACACCCGTGGTCAGGGTGAAACGGAAATACACCCGGCCAGTCGATTCCCTGTGCAATGCGACCTCGTCGATTCCGTCACCGTCGAAGTCGCCGACAAACGGCTTGTCGCCCGGGTTGCCGAACAGGAAGGAGTAGTCGGCCGCACCGAGCCCTGTCTCCGCCGAGCCCAGCTTGTTGATGATGTAGAACCTCTGCTCCGACGGGCGGTAGATCGACACCGTGTCACACCCGTCGTCGTTGAAGTCCCCGGCGATGGGCATGTCTCCAGGGTTCCCGAAGAAGAAGGTGACATCTGCGACCCCCTGAGTGTTCGAGTTCCGCAGATAGGCGAAGCCGTCGGACGGCCGATACAGGCCGGGGGTGTCGACACCGTCACAGTTCCAATCCCCCAGCACCGGGGTGTCGCCGGGGTTGCCGTAATAGAAGCTGGTGATCGATGCATCGGCGTGCCGGAGGTGCCAGAGCCCGGTCTGTGGGTCGACTGCTCCCACGGGATAGGGGTTCAAGGCTTGCCAATCGGGATGGTCGTCGGTCGCCGGGTCATTGGTCAGATTCCCCTGGTCGGCGCCATCGAGGCCGACCAGGTGGATGTCCCCGTTCGCTCCGATGAAGCGCATGCCGTCGGGCGACCAACTGATAGACGTGGATAGCCAGCTCGAACCCGCGATTTCTGTCCGGGTCGAATTGGCGACATGGACGAGAACCGCAATCGTGGTGATCGTATTCAGATCGACCCGTTCGCGTTCGAGAAGGACGATCCTGGTCCCGTCCGGCGACCAATCCGGCGGAGTCAGGATCCAGGAAGTGCTCGGCAGATCGACCGGTTGGCTCCCGCCGCTCACCACGAGCATCATCAAAACGTCATAGTGGCTCATGTGTGACGGGGACTGGTAGCTGCGTAGGAAGGCGATGCGGGATCCGTCGGGTGACCAAGCGGGGTGGCTATCGCGAATGCTCGTGATGCCGGTGGGGAGAGGAACCGCCGCAGGATCGGTGATCCTCGTCCGACCGGAGCCATCCGCATCGACAACGTAGATGCCGTCCTCACCGACGAAGGCGATCCTCTGTCCATCGGGCGACCAGGCGGGCTCCCAATCATCGCCCTGATCAGTGGTGATGCGGACGACGTTGGACCCATCGGCCTTCATGCGGTAGATCTCCGGATTGCCATCCCGATGTGAGGTGAAGGCGATCTGGCGACCGTCTGGGGACCAGGCCGGGTCGTAGTCTTCTGAACCAGGGGCGGCGGTCAGGTTGACCAGGCCGGAACCATCGGAGTTCATCACGAAAACGTCTCGGCTGCCGTCCCAGTCGGAGACAAAGACGATCTTGCCGTTGTCTCCTGGGACAGTCCCTGCTGCCTGAGGCGCCGCGGAGGCACCGACCACCACCGATACCAGGAGAACCGTGAGGAGCTTCGCACCCGACCTTCGAACGTTGATGTTGCTCATGAGTGCCTCGATATATCGGAGCCGCCGCCAGACAGAGGCGGCCAATCCCGGATGTCCCTGAGAACGTATTCCGAACAGGATCATGAGGCATAGGGTCGAATGTCACTGGCTGGCGGGACTCCTGTGCCCGCCGCCGGCCGTGGGCGGGCACTCGGCTCGCCTACTTCACCGCCCGCTTGACCAGCGTCCGTTCAGACTCACCTGGCCCGTGGTTTGGAGCGATTGCGGGCGTCCCTGGGAGTGAGCGATGAGTGAACTCGGCCGGGAATTGCGTCGCGCCTTGGAGACGGTCGCTCCGCCTACCGACCTGCGCCAGATCACTGCCCACGCGCCGGCCTTGCCGATCGGGAGAGTGGGTCGTCTCCTCGTCTCCGTGGCAGGGGTAGCCGCCCTGGTCGGTCTCACGGTCGTGCTCCTCGCCCGGGATGGCGACGACCAGGCATCGGGGACGACGACGTCGCTGCAGGCTCCGACCACGACATCGGTCTCGCCTGTGCCCGCCCTCATCACGTCACCCCTGCGAGGGGAGTGGCATCTCACGCATCCCGACACCGGTGAGCTGCTCGTCGTGGTCAACGACATGATCTGGGATGGCGCCGCGTTCTACATCCTGACGAGGCTGGGGTTCGGCGACCACGTCATCTGGCGGTCCACTGACGGTTTGGAATGGGCGCGCCATCGAACGATCGCCCAGGTGGGCGAGCTCGGGATTATCGGCGTCCACAGCGGGCCGACCGAACTGATCTCGTTCAACGGGAGACTCATCGCCGCCGGAAATGCCAACGGTCGGGCTACGGCGTGGATCGACGACGGGTCGTCGCCCTGGCGGAGCGTGGATGTGGGTGAGGGTGCCGTGATGAGCCTGGTGAGCCACGAGGGCCAACTCATCGCCCAGGTGGCCTCTCCCTTCGATCCGGCGGTACCTGAGGTGGTGAACAGCAAGCCATCCGTCTGGTCTTCCGGAGATGGCGAGCATTGGGTTCGAGTTGCGGCTGACGAGGTGTTCGGGGAGACGACCTGGGTATCGGATCTGGTGGCGGGGCCGTCAGGACTGCTCCTCCTCGGGTTTGCGACCGACTCGGAGGACTTCTTCAGCCGGTTGACCGGTGTCTTCCGCAGCCAGGATGGCACGACTTGGTCGCGTGTTGAGGCCTCTGGCCTCCACATCAGCGCGATCGATCCGACTTTGCTGACGGGCGGTGAATTCGGGTACGCCACCGTCGGGTCCGACTCGACCGTGTATGCCTCGCGAGACGGGATCGCATGGTCATCGATCGGCGGCGTGCCCGAATCGAATCTGCCCCAAGGCACCGTGTGGCCGGCCGGATGGGGGGTCTTAGAGGGAAGGCTGGTGCTGGTAGGGGGCGAGAACTTCGTCCCAGAGGGCGCCGAGTTCAACACCACCCGCCCCCGGGCCTGGTCATACTCGAGCGACGGTTCGTGGAGCGAGATAGAGGCCCCGTGGCGCGATGGTCCCGGAATCGCATACGAGGTCGTCGTAGGAGGCAGCGTGATGGTCGTATTCGGCGAGGTCCAGGGAAGGGAGCACTGGGCGCTGCTTACCTTCGTGGTGCATCGGGAGGAGTGATCTCCTCAGCTCCCGAGACCCGAGTCAACTCAACCGCCCGCCGGATCGGCGCGCCGCCCCCGGACCCCGGCACTCCTGCCTTGAGGCCCCCCACAGCTCACGGCTCAGGTCCCTCCCCCTACAGTGCCACCTTCCCGACCGAACGGAGAGGCCCCGGTGACCGGCGCCCCTGTTGCCATCGTCACCGCTGCCGGTAAGGGCATTGGTGCGGCCATCGCCCGGCGGCTGGCCGCCGATGGCTACGACCTCGTGTTGATGTCGACAGGTGGCGGCGCCGAGCGCCTCGCTGGCGATCTCGGCGCGGTCGGGCTGACCGGCTCGGTGACCGAACCCGACGACCTCGCCCGCCTCGTCGACACCGCCCTCGACCGGTTCGGGCGCATCGACGCCGTGGTCAACAACACCGGGCATCCGCCGAAGGGCGACCTGCTCGACATCACCGACGACGACTGGCATCACGGGCTCGACCTGGTGCTGCTCAATGTGGTTCGCATGGCCCGGCTGGTCACACCGGCCATGCAGGAGCAAGGCGGCGGCGCCATTGTCAATATCTCCACCTTCAGCGCATTCGAACCGAGCCTGTCGTTCCCGGTGTCGAGCGCCCTGCGCGCTGGGCTCGGCTCCTTTGCTCGGCTCTATGCCGATCGGTACGGACCCGATGGGATCCGCATGAACAACGTGCTCCCCGGCTTCATGGACTCGTACCCCGAGTCCGACGAGAACCTGGCCCGCATCCCGGCCGGCCGGTACGGCAGGGTCGATGAGCTGGCCGCAACCGTGGCGTTTCTGCTGTCACCCGGCGGCGCCTACATCACCGGTCAGAACCTCCGGGTCGACGGTGGCCTGACGAGGTCCGTGTGAACGCCGACGTTGTCATCGTCGGTGGCGGAGCGATGGGCTCGGCGACCGCCTACCACCTCGCCCGCCTCGACCGATCCTTGTCGGTGATCGTCGTCGAGAAGGACCCCACCTACCGCTACTCGTCGACCCTGCTCTCTGACGGGAACGTCCGCATCCAGTTCAGCCTCGAGGAGAACATCCGTATCTCCCGGTACGCCTTCGATGTGTTGGAGACCTTTGCCGACGAGATGGCGGTGGGGGAGTTCCGGCCCGATCCGTCACCCCGGCACCAGGGCAACCTGTTCCTCGCAACCGCCGAGGACGAGGCCGCCGCCCGTCATGGGATGGAGCGTCAGCAGGCCCTGGGCTGCGAGGTCGAGTGGCTCGACGCCGACGAGGTCGCCCGACGGTATCCGGCATACGCCGGCCCCGGCTACGTCGGCGGCACCTTTTCGCAATTCGACGGGTCCGTCGACCCCAACGCCGTCCTCCACGGATACCGCCGCAAAGCGGTGTCCCTGGATGTCGAGTACCTGACCGGCGAGGTCTCCAGGCTGATCGCCGGCGACGGCGCCATGACCGGGGTAGAACTCGCCGACGGCACCCGGATCGACGCGCCGATCGTCATGAACGCCGCGGGTGCCTGGTGCGCCGATCTCGCCGGCACCGTCGGCGTCGAGCTGCCGGTGCTGCCGGTGATGCGCACCGTCTTCACCGTGGAGACACGTATCCGCGACCCGAAGCTGCCCAGCGTGTTCCTCCCCAACGGCCTCTATGTGATCCCGGAGCACGAGGGAACCTTTGCCACCGCTTGGTCGCTCCCCGACGACCCGGTCGGCTTCGACTTCACCTTCAAGCGTGACCGCTTCGAGTCGGTGATCTGGCCGACCCTGTCAAAGGAAATGCCGGCCTTCGAGACCCTCCACCTCGCCGGCGGCTGGACCGGGCTCTACGAGGTCAACACCCTCGACGCTAACGCCATCCTCGGTGAGTGGCCCGAGATGCAAGGCCTATGGCTGGCCAACGGGTTCTCCGGCCATGGCTTCCAGCAGTGCCACGCCGTCGGCCGCTACATCGCCGAGTCCATGCTCGGCATCACGCCGTTCCTCGACCTGAGCCGCCTCGGCCCCGAACGCATCATGCGCAACGAACCCTACGCCGAGCATGCCGGACGGATCATCTGAGGCGTCGATCAACTGCCTGATCGGATCCCGACTACCCGAGCCGACTTGAGGAACATGGCGGCGATCCCGGCCGCTGTGGGGAGCACGGTGAACCAGAGGGCGGCGCCCCGGTAGTTGCCGGCCAGGTCCCGAGCGATCGAGAAGGCGAGCGGTCCAATCGCGGTCGATGCCACGTTGAGCAGCGCCGCCGCTCCCTGGATGGCCCCGATGTGGCCCAGTCCGAACCAGCGGGCGAGCAGCGTGGCGTTCACCGCGCCGAGCGCACCACCCGAGGCTCCCAGTGCGATGGCGTAGACGACGATCATGACGCCGGGGGTCAGGTTGGCGGCGAGTAGCAGCGCCGTCATCAACAGGGCCATCACCATGGGGATGAGGATGCGGCTGGTGAGGCGGTCCGCCAGCAGGCCGAACACCGTGCCGGCGATCGCGGCGCCGAGCACCTGGGGCAGGAACATGGCGGCCGCCTGGGTGGGGGTGAGGCCCGCATCTCCCATCAGGGAGATCTGATGGAAGACCAAGGCGGTCGACAGCATCCCCACCGACGTCGAGGCGCTCATCAGCACCCAGAAGCGAGCAGTCCGAAACGCCTGTCCCCTCGTGGCAGAAGCGGCAAGCGCCGTGGGGGCGTCGTGGTCCGTAGGGGTAGGCTCGATGCCGTCGGGGTGCTGCCCGACGTCCGACGGTCGGTCGACGATGCCGAACCGAGCGATCGGGATCACGATCAGCCAGACCGCCGCCGCGGCCACTAGCCACGCCGTTCTCCAGCCCTGGCTGAGGATCACGACGCTCAGCCCGATCGGGATCAGGCTCATCAGCCCCCTCATCCCGGTACTGAGAATCCCGATCGCGGTGCCGCGGCGCCGATCGAACCAGTGGGTCACGGCCACCGAACTCACCAGCGAGAGCGCACCCTGGCCGAGTAAGCGGATGGCGGCGAACCCGACGATCAGCGAGACAAACCCGCGCACGCCAGCCATGGCGACCAGGGCGGTACCGAACCCAATGCCGATCAAGGTCATGGCTCGTCGGGCGCCGAGACGGTCGATCTGCTTGCCGACGATCGGGAGGCCCAGGGCGGCAAGCAGGGTGCCCACCAGGTAGGCGCTCGACACGGACGAGCGGGTCAGGTCCAGGTCTTCGATGAGCGAGTCGACGAAGACGCTGACACCGATGGTCTGGCCAGGCCCGGTCAGTGCCCCGGTGACAACGGCCAAAGCAACGATCCGCCATCCGAAGAAGGCGCGTCGTTGCGGAGGTGGTTGGGCGGGCACCGGCGGAGTCTATGGAGGGGTCTCACGGGTTTGGTCGCGGGTCTGCGGGATCGGGTCGGGTACCGCCGACACCGCGTCAGAATCTGTCTCAGGCGTTTGAGATAGTGCGCGTATGGACTCGCAGCGCATCGAAGCGGCACTCGCCATCCTCGAGGACGAGGTCAGTTCGCTCCAGGCCGACATCGTCGATCGCGGGGGAGCGACTCGCCTCGTCGCCTTGTTTTCGCGCGGAGAGCGCATCTGTGCTGCCGGGACCGCTCTACTCGCCCGGCGTGTCGACGATGCGTCGCTTGTTGCCCGCACCACCGGCACCTCGGTCGGGAGGGCCCGCGCCCTCATCGGTCTATCCGAGCGCCTCCGCGACACGCCAGCCCTGGCGTCGGCAGTTCGGGGCGCCGAGGTTTCACTCGACCAGGCTACGGAGATCGCCAAGGCCGAGACTGCGGCACCGGGGTCGGCGGAGGCCCTTGTCGATGTCGCACGGCACGAAGCCTTCCACGTCCTGAAAGAGCGGGCCCGGGCGGCCGCCCTTGAGGTCGACCGTGCGTCGCTCGGTGCTCGTCAGCGCGCCGCTCGCCGGGCCTCCCACCGCATCACCGACCTCGGGATGATCCATATCGAGGCCGACCTCGAGCCCCATGTTGGTGCGCCGATCATCGAGCGCATCGAGGCAGGGGCACGGCGACTGCGCGCGGAGGTCGGACAGGGCGAGGGCTGGGCGGCGCATCTGGCTGACGCCTTCGCCGAGCTTTGGGCTGGAGGGTCAGGTAGGTCCGCGAGGCCCGAGCTCGTCGTGGTTGTCAGCCACGGGGTCACTCAGCGGAACTGGTCAGGCGTCGAGGACGGCGAAGTGTGCGCTATCCCGGGAGTCGGGCCGATCGACCCCCAGGTCGCCAAGCGGATCGCTCAGAATGCGTTTCTCACCGGAGTGTTCTACGACGGCACCGACCTTCGGCATATCCGTCGGTGGACTCGCTCCATCCCGGTGGAGGTCAGGCTGGCTCTATCGCTGGGCGAGCCGCCAGAGTTCGACGGTGCCCGGTGCACCGACTGCGGCAACCGTTGGGGCCTCGAAGTCGACCATGTGGTGCCCATGGCCGCTGGGGGACCCACGTCGCTCCCCAACACCATGCATCGCTGCGGACGATGCCATCGCCGGAAGACCGCCGACGACCGGCGGGCTGGCGCTGCGGCCGTACGCGAGGACCGGGCGCCGCCTTAGAGCGCCTACACCACCCAGTGGGTGGCGATGGCATAGGTCGCCGTCGCCACCGACGCCGCCAGGACGGCTCCCCACACCAGGTCGACCAGGGTCATCGTCAGCGGCAAATCGCGGAGCGTGGCGAGGTTGGTGAGGTCGTAGGTGGCGTAGGTGACGAGGCCGAACAGCGCTCCCCGCCAGAGGGCCTGCGTCCACGAACGCACATCGACTGCCGGGGCGATCACGAACACCACCAGCCCGACGATGAACAGCAGGTAGAAGACCAAGGCCGGCACCCAGTTCACCTCGGTACGCATCAGGCCCCCCAGCTGGTCCCGGTAGAGATTCCGGGCGACGACGCCCAGCCACACCATGTCGATGGCGAAGAACACCGGCAAGGCGATCAAGAACAGCTTCAGAGTCACGATTTGTCCTCCAGCAGGAGAATGTAGGACGCCATCGGCGCACTGCGGCGCTCCGACCACCTTTCGTGACCTTCGCCCCTAGCCGCACATGGGCTGTGGCGTGAGGGTGGAGAGGACAGGGCAGGGTGAACTGCCGATGACTTCTTTCGCTGAGAGGGTGGTTTCCATGAATCGTCTGAGGGCGCGACCGCATCGGAGCCGCCGCCTTGCCGTCGTGTTCGCTCTGGCGGTGGCCGCGTGCGGTGGGAACGGTGCCGAAGACGTCACCACGACCCCGGCACCGACCACTACCCAAGCAGCGCCGTCGACGACGGAGCCGGTCCCGAGCACGACCACGACGCCACCCGAGCCAATCGGCTCGCCTCAGATCGTATGGAGTACCCAGTACGCCAACTCCATCGATGATCTCGTCGTCGCCCCCGACAACGAGACGGTCTGGGTCGCCGAGCGCGCCACCTACGTTCACCAGCTTGCCGACGGCCTTCTGCTCGATGCCGTCGTGTATGAGCGCCACTTTCCACTGTCCGTCGACATCGACCCGACGGGTGCCTACCTCAGTGCCGGTCTCGGGCTGTACGGCGTGGTGATCACCGACACAACTACCGGCGAGGTCGTCCTTGAGCTCGACAGCGGTTTCGAGAGCGCCGTCGCTTTCTCTCCGGCCGGTGATCACGTGGCGACGGGTGACCGCTCAGGAGTCGTTCGGATCTGGAGCCTCGACACCGGGAGCGAAGTCGCCGTGCTGGAGGATGCCGGTGCCGCGGGCCGGGGTGGAAGCCCGGTGGGGCTTTCCGTCGTATCCCTCGAATACGACCCGCCGGGTGATCTCCTGGCCGTCGTCCACTTCGACTGCGTGGCCAACGTGTGGGATGTCGGTACCCGAGAGATCGTGAGCACGCTCGAACTCGAGACGGGGGAGGGTTCGTGCTGGCTCTCCAACCGGCTGTTGCGCTTCTCGCCGGATGGTCAGCTACTGGCCGGTGTCATCAGCGAAGACGGCAGCCAGCTAGTCCGGTTCTGGGGGGCGGGCGGCGTACCGGTGATGGACCTCGAGGTCCTCCCGAGGGTCAGGGACCTGGCCTTCTCTCCCGATGGGACCATGCTGGTGGTGGCATCGCGGCTGGGTACGACGATCTGGGACCTCACCGAGGGTGTCCTGCTCTACGAGTTCGACGAGACCTTCGATGCCACCGCGTCCCAGCAGCCCGTCGCCGCCACCTTCACGCTCGACGGAGGGCATGTGGTGATCGCGAGGGCCGACAACATGCTGGAGCTGTGGCGACTCCCCGGAGCCGAACCCCTGGTTGCGCCGGAGCGTGAAGAGTGCGAGCCGCTGCCTCTGCCCGGTGATGTTCTCTTCGATACCGGCAGCTCGGAGCTGAGGGCCGAAGCCGATGCGGTCCTCACCGAACTGGCTGAGTCACTCGCCGCACGGTTCCCCGTGGCGACGCTGACCTTCGTCGGGCACACCGACAGTCGGGGCTCGGCCGAGGTGAATCAGCAGCTCTCGGTTGCCCGGGCGGCCTCCGTCGGCGACTGGTTCGAGGCGTGGGCGTCGGTAAACGGGGTAGATGGGTGGGTGCTGCTGATCGACGGACGCGGCGCCACGGAGTTGAAGACGGCGGACACAGACGCCGACGGTGCATTCCTCGCCGAAGCCGGTGCGCTCAACCGCCGGGTCGAGATCGAGATCGAAGCAGAGGGGTGCGCCTGATCGCTCCGAGCGATCCGCGGGGCCCTCAGAGCAGCGGTAGGGCCTCGGGAACGGAGATGCCTTCCGAGCCTCCGTTCCCCGTCATCGTCTCGTCCATGGTGCTGGGGACTCCTCAGTCGTGCCCTTTGATGACGAGGGCGACCGTAGTGTCATCGCCCGATCCACCCGACATCGTCTCGACCAACCATCCTCGCAGCTCTTTGCGCACCACGCCGAGACCGTGTCGGTCGATGATGTCGGCGAAGTCCGACGCTGCCTGGAAGAACGAGCGCTGGTCAGCGAACGAGTTCTCGTAGCCGTCGGTGCAGACGAGCAGCAGGCGGATGCCGTCGGCGGCGAGACGGGCGTATCGCGTGTTCCCGATCGGATAGGCCCCGGTGAGGCTGGTGGTCAGGTTGCCGGTGAGGCGAGGATCGTCGGGAATCGGGCTTGTCACCTTGCCGGCGCCGTCGACCGTGAGCACCTGGCAGTCGCCCAACTGGGCGCAGGCGACGGTGGTGGCGTCCGCGGAGACGACGAGCAGGGTGGTTCCGTACACGTCCCGTTCCATTTCATGCGGGTTGGCCCTGAGGTCGGCGTCCACGGCCTCCTCCCAGCGCAGCAATGCGCCGCGCATCATCCCCTGGAGGCTCGCATCGGCTGCGGAACCGAGCGGATCGGCCAGGGCCGCCTCGACGGCCATGCGGGCACCCCGGGCGCTGCGCTCGTACATCGCCGCGCCGTGGCCGTCGGCCACCGCCACCCTGACCAGCTCACCAACTCCATCGTCGGGCACGAAACCGACCGCGTCCTGATTGCCGGCGCGATCGTGCCCTGTTCCCGCCACCGACGCGGCGACGATCTTCCACATCACCCGACTCTCATCCCGACGAGATCGGGCATCGGAGCCGCTCGGAGTGTCGCCGCTGCGTGTCGATCGTCGCTGTCACCCCCCGGCACCGCGGGCAAGCGAGGATCGGCCACGGGCAACCCGGTAGGGAGGCGCGCGACGGGCGATGAGCTCCCGAGTCGGGTGACCGTCATACTCGCTGAGACTAACCCCCAGGAGGTCGTCGGGACGGGCGATCTTCATCGGGCTGCGGGTGTCTGTGCCCGGCGTGGCGACGCCTGACTCGTTGTTCGTTCGAGGCCGTGAGCGCGCTTCTGAGACTGGCGCAGGACCGATGGGGCCCGGCCGGTGGTGCCGGCTGAGCCCTACTCGGCCGGTTCGCCGTCGGCGTCGACGGCGAACCACACGCCACCGATGCCCTGGCCGCGGGTGTTCCCGGGCTCGGTGTCAACGCTGTAGAAGTAGAGCGGCCATCCGTTGTAGGTGGCCTGTGTCGACCCGTCGCCTCGGGTGATCGAGCCGAGCAATGACGCGTCGACTCCGGACCCCGCGGAGACGTCACCGGTGAACGGTGGCCAGGTGGTGGCGCATCCGCCGGTGCACGTGCTGTCTCCCTGAGCGTCCGGGGTGAACAGGTACAGCGTCCGCCCGGTGTCGTCGGTGAGTACGGCACCCAGGTCGGTCTCTCCGAAGGTCAAGTACGGGGGCTCCAGCGCCGCCGTCGTCATCGGCGCATCGGTGGTGGTGGTCGGTGACGCCACGGTGGTGGTGGTCTCGGCGGCCGTCGTGACGGTCGTGGTCGGCGCACCGGTCGTCGTGCTGGTGTCGGCGGCGTCGCCGCCGCACGCGGCTGCGGTGACCGCCATGACTCCAATCAGCAGGAGTGTTCTCGAGCGTCTCATGTCCCTCCTCATGCGGGTCGCCGCCATTGTCGTACCGCCACGGGGCTGTGCACCATGCCGGGTGTAGGGCCGCTCGATCGGTACAGTGCGCGCACACGCCGACCAAGAGGCTCGCCAATGCGCAAGACGATGATGCTGATTGCCGTCGTGGCCCTGGTGGCCGCCGCCTGTGGGGGAGACGGGTCGTCCACGACGACGGCGGCGCCCGCCACGACGACGGCGGCGCCCGCCACGACCGTGGCGGAACAGCCGACGACGACGGAAGTCACGACCACCGACCCGGTCGGGGGGCCCGGCGAGACGGTCGCGGTCGCGATCAGAGGACTCGCCTTCCGTCCCGACAGCATCACCGTGCTCGTCGGCACCACGGTGGAGTGGACCAATGAGGACGCCACCGATCACACGGTGTCGGCCTCTGACGGCTCTTTCAACGGGAACCTGGCCGCCGGAGCCACCTTCCAGGCTCAGATGGACACCGCCGGCATCTTCGAGTACGTGTGCCAGATCCACCCCGGAATGACCGGCGAAGTGGTGGTCGACGCCGGCTGAGCCGACTCAGGACAGCAGGAGGCGTTGGAGCCGACGACCGGTGATCAGCGTCCCCACCGCGCCCATGCCGACCAGGAAGGCGACATGGCCGAGGTCGCCCACGCCGACGCTGCCGAGGATGAGGGACCGCAACAACTCTGCTGCGTGATAGAGCGGTGAGAACTGGACCACGGTCTGCATGGTGGGGGGAAGGCTCTCGGTCGGGTAGAAGGTGCCGGAGAACAGGAACAGCGGCAGGGTCACCATGCCCACCAGGTCGAAGTCCTGCCACGACTTCATGAAGGTGGTCGCCGCCATCCCACACGAGGCGAAGGCGAAACCGATGAGGACCGCGCCCGGTATGGCGAGAATCGCCCACGGCGACTCGATCAGCCCCATGAACAGCATCACCACGATGAAGCCCACCGCGTAAATGACTCCCCGGCCCAGGGACCAGGCGATCTCTCCGATGGCGATGTGGCGCGGCATCATCGGTGTCGCCAGGATCCCGTCGTATACCTTGCCGTAGTGCAGCTTGAAGAAGATGTTGAAGGTGGACTCGTAGATGGCGCCGTTCATGGCGGTCGCCGCCATCAGCGCCGGGGCGAGAAAGGCGATGTAGGAGATGGTCGTTCCCTGATAGGTGACACCGTCACCGACGAGCACGCCGATACCGACACCGATGCTGAACAGGTAGAAGAGCGGCTCGAAGAAGCCCGAGATGATCACCGACCACATGTGCTTGTAGACGATCCAGTTGCGCTCGAGCATCTTCGAGGCGCCACCGGCGCCGGCCAGCGGCGGAGGGATCACCCGGGCGGTGAGGGTGCGCGACCCGGTCACAGGATCAGCCTCTTGCGGAACATCCGCATGGCGAAGTAGCCGCCGAGGATGGTCAGCCCCACCAGGTAGGCGATGCTCACCACCGGGTTCGCCACGAAACCGACTTCCGGGAGGGCGAAGCCACGGGAGAGCGACACTCCGTGCCACAGCGGTGTCACGTAGGCGATGGGGCGGATGAGGGCAGGCAGCTGTTCGACCGGGAAGAAGGTCCCCGAGAAGAGGAACAACGGCACGATCCCGAAGCGGAACAGGCCGGCGAGACCCGACTCGTCCTTGAGCCTCGCCGTGTAGCCGGTGACCAACGCGGCGAAGGTGAGTCCGGTCAGCATCGCCGCCGGGACCGCCGTCGCCGCCTGCATGGCGGAGGTCGCTCCGAACACGACCATGAACATGGCGAAGATCGCGGTGACCAGGGTGATTCGGATGGTTACCCATCCCAGGTGGCCGACGATCAGATCGCGCACCGTGATCGGGGTCGCCAGGATGGCCTGGTAGCTCTTGCGCCACTTGATCCCCGCCATCACCGGATACGAGGCGTCGCCGGCCCCGATCTGCATGGCGGTTGCCGCCAACAAGCCGGGTGCCAGGAACGTCAGGTACGGCAGGCCGAGGCTCGGGCCGCTGGTCGAGGTGTCCACCAGCCGCCCCAGGCCGATCCCCATCGCCACCAGATAGAGCGCCGGGTTGACGAACGCCGAGAAGATGCTCGCCCGGAAGGTGCGCCGGTAGGTCCTCGCCCCGGCCTCCACCACGCGCAACGACGGGGCGGCCATCAGTCGACCAGCGACCGGCCGGTCAAGTGGAGGAACACGTCCTCGAGGGTGGAACGCCGGCTCACCGTCGCCTCGGGCGTGATGCCCAGCGCCCTCACCTGCGCCTCGGCGTCGTCGGCGTCGTCGGCGTACACCAGCACCCGGTCGGGGAGCACCTCGATCCGGGAACCGATTCCCTGGAGCCTCTCGGCGGCCCGGTCTTCTTCATCCCCCGGAGGGAACCGCAGCTCGAGCACTTCTCGGGTGGAGTGGGCGGCGATCAGCTCTCGCGGGGAGCCCTCGGCGACGATCGCTCCCTTGTCCATGATCACCAGCCGGTCGCAGAGCTGTTCGGCTTCGTCCATGTAGTGCGTGGTGATGATGAGCGTGACGCCCTCGCGCTTGAGTCGGTACAGGCGGTCCCACAGCAGGTGCCGGGCCTGGGGGTCGAGCCCGGTGGTGGGCTCGTCGAGGAGCAGCAGGTCCGGGCGATTGATCAGCCCGCGGGCGATGAGCAGTCGCTGCTTCATGCCGCCGGACAGCGGTTCGACCCGGTCCTTCGCTCGCTCTTCCAGCTGGGCGAAGGCGAGCAACTCCTTGATCCGCGTGTCGATCTCCTTGCGGGGAAGCCCGAAGTACCTCCCGTAGATGAGGAGGTTCTCGTACACCGAGAGTTCCATGTCGAGGTTGTTCTCCTGCGGCACCACGCCCAGGCGGGCCCTGATCGTGGGCCCGTCGGCGGCCGGGTCCAGGCCGAGCACCGACAGATGACCGGAGGTGACCGGCGACACCGTGCCGATCATCCGCATGGTGGAACTTTTGCCGGCTCCGTTGGGCCCCAGGAACCCGAACGCCTCCCCCGCCTGCACCTCGAAGTCGATGCCGGCGACCGCGGTGAAGTCGCCGAAGGTCTTGGTGAGGCCGCGTGCTTCTACGAGTGGTTCGGACATCGGGCCGCAACGCTAGTGGCGCGGAGTGACATGCCGGTCGCCTGGTGCGTTGCCGGTTACCGGTTGCCCGTCTGCCGGTTGTCCGTCTGCCGGGTGTCGGCTGCTATCTGCCATCTGCCATCTGCCACCTGTATAGGTAGCCTCTCGTTGCATGACATCGTCGCCCACCACCCACCGCACGGTGAGCCGCGGCCTCACCGGCACCCTGCGCGGGTTCCTGTATGCCGCCGCAGCGATCTCTCTGGCCGCCGTGTTTACGGTCTACAGCGAAGCCCAGGCGTTCGAAGCCTGGTGGAATGGCACGGGCTCGCTGGAGCGCCTCACTGCCGCCGAGGAAGCGACCCTGGGTATCGACGGCATCCTCACTCTCGCCAGCCTTACCATCATCGTCCTGGTCGTCGTGTGGTGGTACCAGGCGTACCTGGCGATCCAGCGCCTCGAGCCGTCCGGCCTGCGGTGGAGCCCGGGTTGGGCTATCGGAGGTTGGTTCATCCCGTTCGCCAACCTGGTGATCCCCAAGCGGGTGCTCGACGAGGTAGATCGAGTGTCGTTCACCGCCGAGGACGGCTCAATCGACGGGTGGCGGGAGCGTCCCACGCTCCGTGTGGCCGCGGTGTGGTGGGGCTTCTGGGTGGGTGCGGTGGCGCTGCGCGGGATCGGCATCGTGATGACCCAGTCACAACTTCTGCCGGAGGCGACCTTCGATGGGGGCATCTACGCCAGTGGCCTTCGGTTCTCGATCGTCGGACTCGCCGCCCTGTGTGTTGCCGCGCTGTGTGGGGCCGCTGCGCTCCGGGTCCTGGGGGAGCGTCTGGGTCGTCAGAGCGCGCGGCAATAGGTCGCCGGTCCAGTGAGGTTTCTGCTTGTCACAAGCAGAAACCTCATCCCGGGGCGAGCCTATTGCCGCGCGCTCTCAGTGATCGTGGCCGTAGTGGGTGCCGGGCATCCAGTCGGCCAGCCGGGTCCGCTTGGCGGAGGCGACGGCATCGGCGATCAGGTCTTCGAGTCCCTCACTCACACCCTGCAGGTGACCATGCCGCATGGAGGTGGCGACCCTGACGCCGCCGGAGATGTCACACAACTCGCGAGTGCGGGCCGAGAGGTCATAGGTCCCGATCGCTTCGGCGCGCTGCCGGATGGCCGTCTTGTCGTAGGTGAGTAACGGGCGTAGTACCGGGATGGTCACGACACGGTCGAGGGCGACCAGATTGTCGAGGGTCTGTGTCGACACCTGTCCGAGGGCCTCTCCGGTGACGAGCGCCCGGATGCCCGGGTCGTCTCCGGCGATGCGCTCCGCGGTGCGGTACATCGCCGCCTTCAGGGCCATCTGGCGGTCACGGGGTTGAACCCGGTGGGGGATCTCGCTCGCGGCATGCTCGAACTCGACGACGATGAGATCGGCCTGAGACCCGGCTCCGTACTGCTCCCACACGCTGTGAGCGATGCCGGCGGCGTGATCGGCCTGACCGCACCCGAATGAGAAGTGGAGGTAGTCGACCTCGACGCCGCGACGCGCCACCTCGAAGGCGGCGACCGGCGAGTCGATGCCGCCGCTGAACAGGACCAGCGCCTTTCCCTGGGTCCGCAGCGGCAGTCCGCCGACGGCGGGGGTGACGCTCTGGGTCAGGTAGGCGGTCTGATCGACGATCCGGACCTTGACCGTGACCTGGGGATGGGACAGGTCGACGCGGTTGCCTCGGGCCACCAGCCGGCTACCGACGGCGATCGCCAGGTCCTGCGACGTCCAGTCGTGGGTGCCGATGCGCCGCGGACGAACGGCGAAGGTGTGCCCGTCGACCACCGGGGCGGTCTGCTCGGCGATGGCGTCGGCGAGGGTGTCGATATCGGCGACGGGGATGGCCTCGACGTGTTCGATGGCGGCCACCCCGAAGACCCGAGCGGCGCGCTCGGCGGCGTCCGGGCGCTCACTGTCTATCTGGAGGCGATGTCCGGCGATTCGCTTGATCGTCGCTCCACCGCCGAGCGCCGCGGCCAGGTTCTGAACGAGGATCCGGATCATCCGGTTCTGGGTGCGCGTCGACTTGAGGTAGACGTCTGGGTCGATGGCGGCGACGAGCATGGTGGCCTCCGGGGCGGTCGAGCGGTGCTCCCGAGGATACCGCCGACCGGTCAGCCTCCGAACCAGCCGAGGGCGTCGACGGCCCACAGCAAGCCCATCCCGACGGCGATGGTCGCCACCACGTTGCGAGTGCGCCACGCCACGAAGGCGGCGACGGTGCCGGCGAAGAAGCGGTCGGTCGCCAGGTCGAAGGTCCCAGTGGCGTGGGTGAGGGCGGGCACGGCTATGGCGGCAATGACGGCGGCCGGTATCAGACGCAGGATTCGGGTCACCAGGGGCGGGATGGCATCGACGCGAGCGAGGGCCGCCAGGAACGAGAAGCGGGTCAGGAACGTCCCGATCCCGATGGCGGCGAGGGTACCCCAGATGGCCAGGGTCGAGTGGCTCGTCACTGCCGACCCCGAGCGATGAGGCCGGCGACGATGCCGATGAGGGCCGCAGTGAGCAGCCCCAGATTGAGCGGCATCCCCCGGAGCGACGCCGAGGCGATGGCTGCGACGATCGCCGCCACCCGGGTGGCGCGGTCGGTGATGGCCGGGAACACCAGGGCGATGAACACCAGCGGGACGGCGAAGTCGAGCGACCACTCCGGGGGAACGCCGCTCCCGACCACGACGCCGACGATCGTCGCCGTGTGCCAGGTGAGGGCCAGCACGAGGGCGGATCCGAGGTAGAAGGCGAAGCGGGCGAGCGCTGGTTCGTCGGTGCGGGCGAACCGGATCGTGCTCACGGCGAATGCCTGATCGGTGAGCAGGTAGGCGGCGACGGCTCGGTGCCGCAGCGGCAGGCTGGCGAATGGCGGGGCCAGCGCAGCGCTGTACATGGCGAAGCGGGCGTTGATCACCAACGCGGTGAGCACGATCACCAGGACCGGGCTGCCGCGCCCGATCAGGTCCATCGCAGCCAGTTGCGACGCCCCGGCGAAGATCATCGGTGAGGCAGCCAGCGCCTGCACGGTGGTCAGACCCGCCTCGACCGCGGCGACTCCGGCGATCAGGCCGAACGGGAACACACCGATGACGATGGGGGCGATCGCCCGGGCACCGTCGGCGAAGGCGGCGCGGGTCGACGGGGAGGCATCGGCGGACATCTGCCGGAGACTACGGGGGTCCGGCGCGAGCCTGCTCGCCCGCGTGAGCCGGATTGACCCGCCGCTCCGGACCGGGGACGATGACCTCATGAACGACATCTACGCGCTGGGCAGCGCCTTCGTCGACGAGCAGGCGGCGCAGCGTCCGCTCCTCGCCACCTATCTCGGGATCCGGGGCCACGATCACCTGTGGGACGACTTCTCGCTCGAGGGTCGACAGGCTCAGGCGGATCTGCGCCGCGACCAACTGCGCCGGGTCGAGGCGGTGGACCCCGGGGACGACCGCTGGGCCGCACTGAGCGCCCGCGTCGCCGCCGAGTACCTGAAGGACGAACTCGTCTGGTACGACGCCGACGAACCATTGCGCCAGCTCAACAGCATCGATTGCCCCTTGCAGTCGATGCGGGAGATCTTCGACCACATGTCTCGGGACGACGCCGCGGCATGGCACGACATCGCTGGACGCCTCGAGGGCCTCGCCGGGGCCATGTCGGGATACCGGGAGACCCTCGAGGAGGGACGGCGCCGGGGGATGGCAGTCGCCCGACGGCAAGTGGTCGAGTGCATCCGCCAGGCGCGCAACTTCGCCGGTGATCTGTCGCCCTACACGGCCCTCGCAGCCGAGGCGGAGGGCGTCGGCGACGACCGACTCACCGCCCGGGTGGCCGATGGCGCGGTGGCGGCGCGGGCGGCTTACGGGGAGTTCTCCGAGTACTTGGAGTCGACCTACTTGCCGTCGGCGGTCGAGGCGGACGGCGTCGGGCGCGACCGGTACGTGACCCTGGCCAGTCACTACCTCGGCGACGACCTCCACCCCGACACGACCTACCGGTGGGGGTGGTACGAGATCTCCCGTCTGCGGCGCCGGATGCAGGCGGTGGCCCAGGAGATCCTCCCCGGGGCGACGCTGTCCGAGGTGCTCGAGGTGCTCGCCACCGATCCGGATCGAGCGGCACACAGCCAGGAGGAGTTCCGCGATCTCATGCAGGAGCGCCTCGAAAGTGCCCTCACCGACCTCGAGGGCGTGCACTTCGACGTGCCCGAGCCGATCCGCCGGGTCGACGTGCGGATGACGCCACCCGGAGGTGCCTTGGGTGCCTACTACATGGGACCCAGCGAAGACTTCAAGCGCCCCGGGACCGTGTGGTGGTCGAAGGGCGATCTCACCGTTATCCCCCTGTTCGACGAGGTGAGTACCGCCTATCACGAGGGCTTCCCCGGCCACCACCTCCAGGGGGGTCTGCAGATGACCGCCGGGGACCGGGTGACCCGCTTCCAGAAGCTCCTGGTGTGGTACTCCGGGTCGGGGGAAGGGTGGGCGCTTTACGCCGAGGATCTGATGGAGGAGCTGGGCTACCTGGAGAAGCCGGACTACCTGATGGGCAAGCTCGCCTCCGAGATGCTGCGGGCGTGCCGCATCGTCATCGACATCGGGGTCCACCTCGACCTGCTCATCCCGGGTGATCAGCCGTTCCATCCCGGCGAGCGGTGGTCCTTCGACGCCGCCGTCGAGATGCTGCGGGACTGGGCGGCACAGGGGTCCGAGTTGGCCCTCTCCGAGGCCAACCGCTACTTCGGTTATCCGGCGCAGGCGATCGCCTACAAGATCGGTCAGCAGACGATCCGTGACCTCCGCGCCGAGGCCCAGCATCGTGATGGCTCGGGATTCGACCCGAGGGCGTTCCACGCCCGCATGCTCGAGGTCGGGTCACCCAGCCTCCGGCTCCTGAAAGAGCACATGAGAGCCTGAGGGGTCGCCGGCGGTTCGTGGCTCTGCGGCTCATTGGCTCATAGCTCTGGCTCATGGCTCATGGCCAGAGTGCTGTGGTCAGTGGTGGGGATCGGCCCGCAGGGTGAGGTCGATGGCCATCCACACGGTCTTCGACAGGGGATAGAACAGGATCGGCACGATGGCGGTGACCGCGATCGTCGCCGCCGACACCCGTCCCCAGGGCGGGGTGGGCCAGGTGGCAACGATGGTGCCGACGAAGACGACGGCGAAGGCGGCGATCGTCGCCCCGGTGTTGATGGCGATGGCGCCGAGCCAGTAGCCCTCCTCGCGCTCGAACAGGAGGGCGCATCGCGGGCAGTTCGACCGCAGCCGCCACCAGCCGTCGAAGATGTCGACGCTGCCACAGCGGGGGCAGCGTCGACGCAGGGCTCGGAGCATGCGTCGGGTCACGGCGTCGATTGTGGCGCACTCCGGAAGGTTGATCGGTGATCGTGCCGGTGCTCAGCGATCCGTTCGGTCAGGGATGGGACCTGTTCGGCACCGCCGACTACCGCATCGACTACACCTGGCTGGCTCCGACGACGGTGGGTGGCTGCAGCTCGCCACCGTCGTCGGCGGGCACGTCATCGGGGTGGTGCTCGCCCATGATCGGGCACTGGCGGTGTTCTCCGGCCCGCGCGCCGTCAGAAGCCAATACGCGATGCTCATCCTCATGATCGGTCTCACCGCACTCGCCCTCACCCTGCTCGCCGTTAACTGACCGCAGGTAACGGGCAACGGGTAACGGGTAACTTCTCCTCATGCGGCTCACCGTTCTCGGATCCAGTGGCACCTACGCCGTACCCGACCTGCCGGCCTCGGGGTACGTGGTCTCGGTGG
This sequence comes from Acidimicrobiia bacterium, assembly GCA_040902765.1. Lineage (NCBI taxonomy): Bacteria > Bacillati > Actinomycetota > Acidimicrobiia > Acidimicrobiia bacterium. The sequence continues at coordinate 21,702 of JBBDWO010000028.1, forward strand.
GCGACACGGAGGTAGTACTCGATCTCGGGTTCGGCGTCTTCCCGGCACTCCGACGACGCCCGAGCGTCCCATCGGCCATCGTGCTCAGCCATGAGCATCCCGACCACTGCGTCGACCTCTTTGCACTGTTCAGCGCGCTGCGGTTCGAACTCCCGGAGCCACCCGGCATCCCGGTCATGTGCCCGCAAAGCGTCATCGACAAGATCACGGGCTTCCTCGAAGCCGACCGCGCTCACGACCTGCACCGGGTGTTCGCCTTCGACCCGGTCGGCCCAGGGGACGAACGCACGGTGGGGCCGTTCCTGCTGCGGTTCGGGGCATCCGTGCACCCCGTGCCCGCGCTGATCACCCGTCTCGAAGCCGCCGGGCGGTCCCTGGTGTACAGCGGCGACACCGGGCCGGGAAGCGACCTGGAAGCACTGGCCGCCGGCGTCGACCTGCTGCTATGCGAGGCGAGCATGGTGGGGGTGCCCGCCGAGGGCAGGTACCCGTATCACCTGTTCGCCGTCGAGGCCGGCGAGGCCGCAGCCGGCGCGGAGGTCGGCCGGCTGATCGTGACTCATGTGCCCCCTAACCTCGACGCGACGGTCGCGGTCGGCGAAGCGGCAGCCGCTTACTCCGGCCCGATCGAACATGCCGTCCCCGGATTGGAGATCGAGTGGTGACCGACCGGCAAGCCGACGAACTGCGCCCGATCGCGATCACACGCGGATACACCGAGATGACCCCTGGCTCGGTCCTCATCGAGGTCGGGAGGACGCGGGTGCTGTGCACCGCATCGTTCGACACCGACGTGCCGGGGTGGATGCGAGACGCCGGCAAGGGCTGGCTCACCGCCGAGTACTCGATGCTGCCGGGCTCGAGTCCGCAGCGGGTGTCCCGCGGCTCGATCAGCGGGGGCCGGACCAAGGAGATCCAGCGGCTCATCGGGCGCTCCCTGCGGTCGGTGGTCGACCTGAGCCGGATGGGTGAGACCACCCTGCGCATCGACTGCGACGTCCTCCAGGCCGACGGCGGCACCCGGACGGCGTCCATCACCGGCGCCTGGGTCGCCGTCAAAGACGCGGTGGCGGCCGGGCTCGCCTCGGGCTTGCTCCAGCAGGATCCGGTGACCGACCACTGCGCTGCGGTCAGTGTCGGCATCGTCGACGGTGGAGTCGTGCTGGACCTCGAGTACCAGCAGGACGCCAACGCCGAGGTCGACATGAACGTGGTGATGACCGGCGCCGGCGGCATCGTCGAAGTCCAGGGAACGGCGGAGGGTCGCACCTTCAGCCGCGCCCAACTCACCGAGATGCTCGACCTGGCCGCCGGCGGCATCGCGCGCCTGATCGACGCGCAGCGCGCCGCTCTCGAGGCATGACCCTCCGCTTCGTCCTGGCGACGAAGAACCCGCACAAGGTGGAGGAGATGACGGCCATCCTCGGCCGTGTACTCCCGCAGGCCGAGATCGTCGACGGGCTCGACTGGCCGGAGGTCGATGAGACGGGAACCACCCTCGAGGACAACGCCAGGCTGAAGGCGCGCTCTGTGTCGGTGGCGACCGGACTCCTTGCGCTCGCCGACGACACCGGGCTGGAGGTGGACGCGCTCGGCGGCGCTCCGGGCGTCCATGCCGCCCGGTTCGCCGGCGCCGATGCCGACCATGCCGCCAACCGGGAACTGTTGCTGCGGCGCCTCGAAGGCGTGGACGATCGCCGTGCCCGCTTCCGGACCGTTGTGATCCTGGCTCACCCGAACGGGTCCGAGACCGTGGGTGAGGGGGTGCTGGAAGGCATCATCACCTCGGAGGAGCGCGGCCACGGTGGGTTCGGCTACGACCGCGTGTTCGCGGTAGAAGGCCGTACGCTGGCCGAGATGACCGACGACCAAAAGAACGCCCTCAGCCACCGCTGCGCCGCCCTCGAGGCGCTCGCCGTCGCGCTCGGTGAGGACACACGATGAGCCGGCTGGGGGCCGCGCTCCTGTTCGTGATCGCCGCCGGGTGCTCGGGAGGTACCTCCGACACCTCGACTCCGGGTGCGACGGAGACGACCGGACCCTCCGTCATCCCATCGACGACCGTCGCCGTGCCCGACGATCCCGGGTGTCGGGTAGCCGTTTCGGGGTACGAGGAGCGCACCTGGGACGGAGCCGACGAGCCGGGCACGTTCACCTCTGACCACTGGTGGTCCGAGGAGGACCTCCGGGATGCCTATGCCGAGATCGCCATCCAGGGAGACCCCACGTTCGAGGAGCTTCGCGCCGAGGGATACCCGGTGCTCACCTTCTTCTTGCTGCGCTGCATCGGCCCCGAGGGCGACGTGGTGGCCATCTCGGTCTCGGAGCTGACGGTCGCCGAGGGCATTCCGCTGGAATCGGCCAGCCATGCGATTACCGGAGGCGAGCACCTTCCCGGTCACACGCCGGCCGGAGAGTTCGAAGCGACCTACGTCCCGTGGTCAAAGACCCAGTGGGCGCAGGTCGGGGTGGGTGAGCTGGTGATCGACTCATGGACGGCTGACGAGATCACCGGGACTTTCGCGTTCACCGCCGAGGAGCGGTTCAGCGGGGGTGGCGACAGCGTGGAGGTGACGGGGGCGTTCCGGTTGACCTGCACCGGAAGCGGGGCGTGCAGCTAGGAGAAGTCACCCGTTTCCCGTCGCCCGTCACCCGTTCGGCCCTTCCGGACGTAGTCGGGATGCCTTGACTGTCGAGCTAAAAGCCATGAACTATGAGGCACGAGGCGGGCGACGGGAGACGGACGACCGCCGCCGATAGGCGGCTTGTGCCCCTGGGAGGATTCGAACCCCCGACCAAGAGCTTAGAAGGCTCCTGCTCTGTCCTCTGAGCTACAGGGGCGGGGCCTGCGAGCGGGTGAAGGGAATCGAACCCTCACAACCAGCTTGGAAGGCTGGGGCTCTACCATTGAGCTACACCCGCGCTGAGCACAGGATAGTTGCGCGCCCTTCGCGAACCGTCATGTCCTGAAACGCACAGTTTTCCGTCCTCGTCGGGCTGGCCGGATTCGAACCGGCGACCTCGGCGTCCCAAACGCCGCGCGCTAACCAAGCTGCGCTACAGCCCGCTTCTCGGAGCCGAACAGTACCGGCGACAGTCCGCTGCGCTGACTCGATCACGCCCTTCTTGCCGCGGTCCGAATGCGGTGACAAGTGGCGCACACGACCTCGCACTTGTCAACCTCCTTCCTCAACGCGTCCATACCCACCGAGTGAGCCATGCGCGAGACATTCCCGCGCTTGCCTTCGAGATGATCAAAGTCCATGGCTTCCGGCGGGAACCGCCGTCCACAGTCAGCGCAGGGCGTGTCCTTCAGGTCCACGAGCCACGCCCGCACGTGTTCGATCCTCCTCCGACGCCGACTCGCCACCAGTCGGAGGTGGCGAGCACGGTTCGCTTCGGTGCCGTACCAGTCGCGCCATGCAGCGGCCGAGCAAGCGCGGCAGTACGACTGAATCTTCGTGTGGGCACGATCGCGAAACGCAAACGCCGATAGCGGGAGTTGCGCATGGCATCGCGGGCATTGGCGCGTGGCAGTCATACAGGGCATCGTGACGGTTGCCACTGACACGTCAACCAGAGCACAGCGGCCCGGTCCGCCGGGTTCGGGTGACGACGGGCGACCACTAAACTCGCCCCGGGTCGCTAGCTCAATTGGCAGCAGCAGGAGCCTCTTAAGCTCAAGGTTCCGGGTTCGAGTCCCGGGCGACCCACGACCGACCATCGTCGCTGTCGTCCCCGTCGTCGTTACACCAGAGGTAGCCTTTACACAGCCGGCTCGCATTGGTCATACGCGGGTGTAGCCGAATTGGTACAGGCGCCGGACTTAGGATCCGGTGGGTTCGCCCATGTGGGTTCGAGTCCCACCACCCGCACGACCGCCCGGTGCCTGATGCCTCCCGGGCGCCGGTAGGATTGGGTCTCCGATGCATTCCGCATCGGTTCATGGTGGCCGTAGCTCAGCCAGGTTAGAGCGCCAGGTTGTGGTCCTGGAAGTCGGGGGTTCGAATCCCCTCGGTCACCCCGAAGGTGGGACGGCCGGCGTCGTCCCACGACGCTGTCGAGGAGGCGTGTGCCCAAAGTCACTGAGGTCGGACCGTTCGAGCGGATGCTCACCGTCACGATCGATCCGGAGTCGTTCGCCGCGGCCCGCAAGAGGGCGGCGGCGAATTTGTCCAAGGATCGCAAGATCAAGGGCTTCAGGGAGGGCAAGGCCCCGCTCAAGATCGTCGAGTCGATGGTTGGCGCCGAGGCCGTCGACCGTGAAGCGGTCGACGAGGCGCTGCCGAAGGTTCTGGCTGCGGCGATCGCCGGTACCGACCTGCATCCGGTCGTATACCCCCGTCTCCTGGACGTTCGCTTTGCGGGCGGCGGCGCAGAGGCCGATGTCGTCATCACCCTGTGGCCGACCGTGTCCAAGCTGCCCAAGTACAAGGGGCGAAAAGTGACGGTGGAGCGCCCGGTGGTGACCGACGCCGATGTCGATGCCCAGATCGACTCGATGCGCGAGCAGTTCGCCGAACTCGACGAGGTGCAGCGCGAGGGCTTCGACGGCGACCACGTGCTGGTCGACATCGCCACCTCCTCTGACGGCCAGGAGGTAGCGGCGGGCTCGACCAAGGATTTGCTCTACGAGATCGGCTCCGGTCTCCTGTTCGACGGCATGGACGATGCGCTGCGCGGGGTCGGCGCCGGGGGCATCGTGTCCTTTGACACCGTGCTCCCCGAGGCGATGGGATCCGACGGAGGCAAGCAGGCTGCCGTCCGGCTGCTGGTCAAGAAGGTGCACGCCCGTCGGCTTCCGGAGCTCACCGACGAGTGGGTGGACGATGTCACGGAATTCGAGACCGTGGCGGCGATGCGGGGAAGACTCGCCGAGGACATCCAGAAGATCTATGACCGCAACGCCTGGCAGCGCCTCTCCGAGCGGGCCGTCGCCGATCTCACCGAGGATCTCAAGGTGGATCTGCCGGACGCGCTGGCGACCGCCGAGATGGAGTCGGTGTTCCACCGCTTCGCTCACCGGCTGGAGCGGCAGGGGGTGACCGTGGAGCAGTACCTGCAGCTGACCGGTCAGACCTTCGAGGCCTTCAGTGCCGATCTGCGCTCCCAGGCGGAAGCGAACCTCCGCACCCGTATCCTGCTCGACGCCATCGCCGAGCACGAGGGCATAGACGTGACTCCCGAGGAGTTGGACCGTGAGATCACCGCGCTCGCCGCGGCGAGCGAGATGGACGCGGGGGAGTACCGCACGGCCCTCGCCGAAGGTGGTCATGAATCGGCACTGACCGGTGATATATTGCGAGGCAAGGCGGTCGGCAGGCTGCTGGAGCTCGTGGTCCCGGTCGGAGCCGACGGGAAGGCCATCGAGATGCCTGAGAGAACGACCGCCGCCGACACGGGACCCGCGGATCCTGTCGGCGACGACGCAGGGCCAACGCCCGAGGAGGTCGACGAATGAGCTATCTGGTCCCGACGGTGATCGAGCAGACGAGTCGGGGGGAGCGCGCGTTCGACATCTACAGCCGCCTCCTCAAGGAGCGGATCATCTTCCTCGGCACCCCGATCAACGACGACGTCGCCAACCTCATCATGGCCCAGCTGCTCCACCTCGAAGGTGACGATGCGGACAAGGACATCTCCCTGTACATCAACTCACCGGGCGGTGTCATGACCTCCCTCATGGCCATCTACGACACGATGCACTTCGTCAAGCCCGATATCGCCACCTACTGCATGGGTCAGGCGGCGTCGGCTGCGGCCGTCCTGCTCGCTGCCGGTACCGCCGGCAAGCGGTACGCCCTGCCCCACGCCCGGATCATGCTCCACCAGCCCCACATATACGGGGGCGGCATCCAGGGCCAGGTGACCGACATCGAGATCGAGGCTCGGGAGCTGATCAGGGTCAAGGAGGAGATGAACGAGATTCTCGCCTCGCACACGGGTCAGGACCTCGAGACCGTCCAGCGCGACACCGATCGCAACTTCTGGATGTCGTCGAAGGAGGCCAAGGGGTACGGCGTGGTGGACACCGTCCTCGAGCCCCGCGAACTCAAGGCCGTGACCGGCTGACCCCGGTCACCTCAGGGAGATGATTCGATGACCAAAATCGGTGAGGGCAGTGACCTCCTCAAGTGTTCCTTCTGTGGCAAGTCGCAGAAGCAGGTCAAGAAGCTGATCGCCGGCCCCGGCGTCTACATCTGCACCGAGTGCATCGAGTTGTGCAACGAGATCGTCGAAGAGGAGTTCGCCACCACCGAGGAGACCGCCTTCTCCGAGCTCCCCAAGCCGTCCGAGATCCATCACTTCCTCGAGGAGTACGTCGTCGGCCAGGACCTTGCCAAGCGGGTGTTGTCGGTCGCCGTGTACAACCACTACAAGCGGGTGCGGTCCGGGACCCGAGCCAAGGACGACGTCGAACTCCAGAAGTCGAACATCTTGCTCATCGGGCCGACCGGTTCTGGCAAGACGCTGCTTGCCCAGACACTGGCCCGGATGCTCAACGTGCCTTTCGCCATCGCCGACGCCACCGCGCTCACCGAGGCCGGGTACGTGGGCGAGGACGTCGAGAACATCCTGCTCAAGCTGATCCAGGCGGCCGACTACGACATCAAGAAGGCCGAGACCGGGATCATCTACATCGACGAGATCGACAAGATCGCCCGCAAGGCCGAGAACCCGTCGATCACCAGGGACGTCTCGGGTGAAGGAGTGCAGCAGGCCCTCCTCAAGATCCTCGAAGGCACGGTGGCGTCGGTGCCACCGCAGGGTGGTCGCAAGCACCCCCACCAGGAGTTCCTGCAGATCGACACGACCAACATGCTGTTCATCTGCGGTGGAGCATTCTCCGGGCTCGAGCACATCATCGAGGGGCGCATCGGCAGGCGAGCCATTGGCTTCGACGCCCACCTGCGTGCAGTCACGACGCGTGACGTCGCCACGCTCTCGCAGGTGCTCCCCGAGGACCTGATGTCATTCGGCCTCATCCCCGAGTTCATCGGACGCCTGCCCGTGGTCACCACGGTTCACGACCTGGACAAGGCGCAGATGATCCGGGTGCTGCTGGAGCCCAAGAACGCCCTGGTCAAGCAGTACGCCAAGTTCTTCGAGATGGACGGTGTGGAGCTCGTCTTCACCGCCGATGCCCTCGACGCCGTCGCCGACCAGGCGCTCCTGCGGTCCACCGGGGCCCGGGGGTTGCGCGCCATCCTCGAAGAGGTACTCCTCGACACCATGTATGAGCTTCCCTCGCGCCAGGACGTCGCCCGCGTCGTGATTGACGGTGAAGTGGTCCGCGAGCGGGTCAACCCGACGCTCATCCCGATGCAGGACATCGGCAAGGACTTGCCCGAAGAGCGCAGCGCGTAAGCCGGTCGCCCGTCTCCCGTCGCCCGTCACCCGCGGGTCACAGCCCGTTAGCTCCAGCCGGATCGCTCGACGGCTCCCCGGAGCCGGTTGACGGCGCGATGCTGAAGGGCTTGCACGGCCCCTGGCCGCTTCCCAACGATCTCGGCGATCTCGGTGATACCGAATCCGGCGACGATGCGCAGCAACATGACCTCGCGCTGTGCCTCTGGAAGCGTGGCGAGGATGCGCACCACCTCCTCCTCGCCGAGAGCCTCGATGGCCTCGCTCTCTGCCGACGGTTCGGCTGAGGCCGCTAACTCGAGTGTTCCGGTGTCGGCAGGATCGGAAGGCTTCCGTCGGTTTCGGCGGCGTTCGTCAATGATCCGATGGTGGGCGACCATGAAGACCCACGACCGGAACTGGGTGTAGCTGCCGGCGAACGACCCGACCCCGCGGGCCACGTGCAGCCAGGTCTCGCCGACGAGGTCGTCGGCGTCGCGAGCACCCTGGCGACGAACGTACGCATGCAGCTTGTCGCCCACTTCGGCCATCAGGGCGTTCCACGCCCAGCCGGCGCCCGCCTGGGCCGCGACGAGCGCCGACGGGAATGTCTCGTCTGTCAAGCCTTGGGAGTCGCTGGCGCTCATGTGGGATCGTCTCTGTAGGCTGTGCGTACGCGGAATGATTATGCGCCCCCCGTAACGGGGGGCGCATAATCATTCCGCTGGCTTCGAGTTGGCGGAGGGTGTCAGGGACGTGGGCTGCTGGGGCTAGGCAGGTGTCCCTCCGTGTTGCTCGGAGGTCCGGCCGGAATCTGGTCGGGTGGGCCGGGGATGGTGTCGGGTGGGCCGGGGATGGTGTCGGGTGGGCCCTCGTCGGTGTCGACGTCGTCTTCCTCGGAGGCACCGGAGACTGCGCGGCCGAAGTCGAACCTTTCGGTCTGAGGATCTCCGCCGAACACGATCTCGGTCACAGACTTGGCGTTGTCCGAAGCATCCTCAGGGAGGTCCGGAGCGACCTCAGCGAGGTCTGGAGCAACGCCCTCGTCGCTCTCGGGTGTGTCGTCGGGAGCAGGCAGGCTGATTCCGATGCGAGCGGCGGCGTTTGAGACAGCCTGTTGCGCGGGCGCGGGCAGAACGTCGGCGGCGGCGAGGCCTCCAGTGGTGGTCGCCAGGGCGACGCCAGCAATGGCGATCTTGCCGACGATGGATGACAGGATTGTGGTCAACACGGTTCTTCTCCTCCAACGAGGGGGCAGGGGCTTGGAATGCGATCCCCTAGCACCGGTCGGGAGGATCGAGGCGTTTTCGCCTGTCACCGCCGTCATCCGGGCGATCAAGTCATCCCGGGCCGGAGCGGGAGGCACTGCAGCCATGGCCTCGAGTACGACATCGAGACGATCTTCCCCAGTTCCTGCCCCTTCCAGGAAGTCGTGGATGGCGGACTCAGTGATGTGCTTTGAAACAGGCATTCCACCCCCGTAACCGTCACCGTGCCGCGAATCCATACGGGTTCGGCAAAGAGATCTGGGCCGCGGACCTGCCTATCATCCTCGGAGATGTCATCCCGAGGCAGCGATGGACCCGGCGTACGACCCGCAGAAGGTGGAATCGCGCTGGTACGCGCTCTGGGAAGACGCTGGCGTCTTCCGGCCTGAGGTCAACCCGGACGGCGAGCCGTTCTGCATCGTCATCCCTCCCCCCAACGTCACCGGGTCCCTGCACATGGGGCACGCACTCGACCAGTCGATCCAGGACTTGATCATCCGTCGAAAGCGCATGCAGGGCTACGCCGCCCTGTGGCTCCCCGGCACCGACCATGCGGGGATCGCGACCCAGAACGTCGTCGAGCGGGAGCTCGCCGCAGAGGGACTCACCCGTGACGACCTCGGCCGGGAGGCGTTCATCGAGCAGGTGTGGCAGTGGAAGGCGGCATCCGGCGGCCGCATCACCGAGCAGATCCGGCGGATGGGGTTCTCCACCGACTGGACCAGGGAACGATTCACGATGGACGACGGCCTGTCCCACGCGGTCCGCACCGTGTTCGTGCAGTTGTATGACGAGGGTTTGATCTACCGCGGCAACCGCATCATCAACTGGTGCCCTCGCTGCCGGACGGCGCTGAGCGACATCGAGGTCGAGCACGAGGACTCGGTCGGTGAGCTGGTGCGCATCCGGTACCCGTTCGCCGATGGCAAGGGCGGCATCGAGGTGGCGACCACCAGGCCCGAGACGATGTTCGGCGACACCGGGGTCGCCGTCCATCCGGACGACGACCGGTACCGGGACCTCGTGGGTCGAACCGTGGTGCTGCCCCTTGCCGGTCGTGAGATCCCGATCGTCGCCGACGACGCCGTCGACTCCGAGTTCGGGACCGGAGCGGTCAAGGTGACCCCGGCGCACGATCCTCTCGACTTCGAGATCGGAGAGCGCCACGGATTCGATCCCCTCGTCGCCATCGACGAGGCCGGCCTGATGACGGAGTTGGCCGGGAGCTTCGCCGGTCTGGATCGCGACGATGCCCGGGCCGCGGTCAAGGAGGCGTTGGCTGCCGCAGGCGTCCTGGTCTCGGTCACCGAGCACGCACACTCGGTCGGTCACTGTTATCGCTGTGGCACCGTCGTCGAGCCCTATCTGTCGCTGCAGTGGTTCGTAAGCGTGAAGCCGCTCGTCGGGCCGGCGCTCGAAGCCGTCGACCGGGGCGACATCCGCTTCGTGCCCGCCCGCTGGGAGAACTTCTACCGCAACTGGATGGAGAACCTGCGCGATTGGACCATCTCGCGCCAGATCTGGTGGGGGCATCGGATCCCCGCCTGGTACTGCGACGCCTGCGACGAGGTGATCGTGGCCATGGAAGCGCCGGCGCGCTGCGGCTGTGGTTCGACCGACCTCCATCAGGACGAGGACGTGCTCGACACCTGGTTCTCGGCGGGCCTGTTCCCGTTCTCGACCCTCGGGTGGCCGGAGGAGACCGACGACTTCCGGACCTTCTATCCGAACTCTGCCCTGGTCACCGGGTACGACATCATCTTCTTCTGGGTGGCTCGAATGATCAAGCTCGGGTTGCATCTCACCGGGGAGAAGCCGTTCCCCGACGTGGTGATTCACGGTCTGGTGCGGGCCCCGGACGGCCGCAAGATGTCCAAGTCGCTCAACAACACAGTCGATCCGCTGGAGGTAGCCGAGCAGCAGGGGGCGGATGCGCTGCGGCTGGCCCTGATCCAGGCAGCCGCCGCCGGTCAGGACGTGCCCTACCAGGACGAGTGGGTGGAGGCGGCGCGTCGCTTCGGCAACAAACTGTGGAACGCCACCAGGTTCGTCATCGGCCATGTGGGGGAGGGGGCGGTTGCGCCGGACGGCGGCTATCCCGAGGAGGCCCGCCCCGAGGCGCGCTGGATCCTCGCCCGGCTCGCCGCCACCGTCCGGCGGGTCGACGAGCTACTCGACGCCTACAAGTTCAGCGAGGCCTACGACGCGGCCTACGCCTTCGCCTGGTCGGAGGCGTTCGACTGGTACCTCGAGTTGGCGAAGGCCCCGCTGCGCGACGGGCGAGACGGTGGCACCCTGGCCACCCTCGGGGTGGTGCTGCGCGACATCCTGAAACTGTTCCACCCGGTGATGCCGTTCGTGACCGAAGAGCTGTGGTCGCACCTGGTGGGCGAGGGGTTCATCGCCACCGCTGCCTGGCCGACCCCACCGGCCGTCGACGAGCCGCCGGGATTCGACATGTTTCGGGATCTCGTCGTCGGAGTGCGCCGCTTCCGGGCCGACCACGGCTTGGCTCCGCGCCGCGAGCTCGCCGTCGGGATCCACGACCCGGCCGGTCGGGTCACCGACTGGTGGGTGCAGCAGCTCGCCTCGATCGCCGCCGTCTCGATGGAGGCACTGGATGCGCCGGCCGAACAGGGGCACGCCCGCATCGTCGCCGGCGAGGTGCAGGGATTCATCTCGCTCGACGGCCTCGTCGACGTCGACGCCGAGCGTGCACGGCTGTCGAAGGAGCTCGCCGACCTCACCGCCGTCCTGGAGCGGAGTCGCGCCAAGCTGGGCAACGGTGACTTCATTGCCAAGGCACCCGAGGCGATCGTCGCCAAGGAGCGCCGGAAGGTAGCCGAGATGGAGGCGATGGTCGATGCGCTGACGGGCCAGATCGCCGACCTCGGGTGACACTCTCCTACGACGAGGCGGTGGCTGCCGTGATGGCCCGGCAGAGCCACGGCATCAAACCGGGACGCGAGCGGGTGCTGGCGCTCCTCGACGCCCTCGCCGATCCACACCTGGGGTACCCCATCGTCAGGGTCGTCGGCACCAATGGGAAGACGTCGACGGCGCGCATGGTCGCAGCACTCATCGGCGCCCAGGGGCTCAAGGCGGGGGCGTTCACCTCCCCTCAGCTCGAGGTGGTCGAGGACCAGTTCCTGTTCGGTACGATCGGAATGCGTCCCAAGGACTTCGCTGCCGTGACCGGCGAGGTGGTGTCCATCGCCGATGTGGTCGCCGAGCGGACCGGTGATCCGGCGACGGAGTTCGAGGTGCTGACCGCCCTCGCCTGCTCGTGGTTCGCCGACCGTGCGGTCGATGTGGCCGTGATGGAAGCGGGTCTCGGCGGTCGCGACGACAGCACCAACGTCGGTCGGAGCGAGGTGACGGTGCTCACCGGCGTGTCTCGCGATCACACCGCGATCCTCGGCGAGACCGTCGAGGAAATCGCCGAGCACAAGGTGGGCATTCTCGACGAGGGAGCGACCCTCGTGGCCGGCCATCTAGAGGGTCCGGTGGTGGAGGTGGCGGAGCGCGTCACTCGCGACCGCGGCGGACACTTGCTCCGCTATGGCATCGACTTCGGCACCGAGGACGTCCGGTTCGTCGACCCCGGATGGGTCTTCGACGTCGAGGGCGTCCATGAGCGGTACACGGACATCGGGACCCGCCTCCGCGGGCGCCATCAGGTGCACAACCTCGCCGTAGCGGTCGCCGCTACCGAGGCGCTGCTCGGTCGGGCGCTCGACGAGGCAGCAATACGAGAGGTGGCGGCGACGATCACCGTTCCCGGGCGCCTGGAGCTGGTTGGCGAGGATCCGCCGATCCTCGTCGATGGCGCTCACAACCCGGGCGGGATGGCAGCTCTGGTGGCGGCCCTACGCGAGGAGCACCCTGCGACACGGTGGACGGTGGTCTTCGGGGCGATGGGCGACAAGGACATGGCGGCGATGGCATCGGTTCTGGAGCCCGTCGTCCTGTCGGTCGTGGCGACGGCGTCGTCGTCACCACGGGCCGAGGCGCCCGAAACCGTTGCCGCCGAGGTACGCACCGCCCTGCGGGTGCCCGTGGTTGTTGCCCCCTCGGTTGTCGAAGCCCTGGCCATCGCCGTCGGCGCCGGGACGCCGATTCTGGTGACCGGGTCGATCGCTCTGGTGGGCGAGGCCCGGCGAGCGCTCCGGGCGAGTAGCGAGTAGCGAGTAGCGAGTAGCGAGGGGCGAGGGGCTTACCACGCTCGCGGCTCGCGGGTCAGCGGTGCGGGGCCCCTACCATCCCGGGCTTATGGAACACACTTTCGTGATGGTCAAACCCGACGGGGTCCAGCGTCGCCTCGTCGGCGAGGTGATCGGGCGCCTCGAACGAAAGGGCCTCACCCTCGAGAAGATGCGCCTGCTGACGATCGACCGGGGCATGGCCGAACAGCACTACGGAGAACACGAGGGGAAGGCGTTCTTCGCCGATCTGGTGTCGTTCATCACCAGCGGTCCGGTCGTTGCGATGGAGTGGTCCGGCCCCAACGCCATCGAGGTGGTACGCAGGCTGATGGGCGCGACCAACCCCCTGGATGCTGCGCCGGGGACGCTGCGGTCCGACTTCGCCACCGAGATAGGGGAGAACCTGGTACACGGGAGTGACTCGCCCGAGAGCGCTGCGCGCGAACTCGGCCTGTTCTTCGGGGAGTAGCGACCGGCTACCCGCTACCAGCCACCAGCGACCGACAACAGTCTCCTGCCCGCGAGGACTCTCCTGGCGGGCGAATTGCGAATTGCGAATCGCGAATTGCGGATCGCGTCTTTCCCTCTTTCATAACGGTTGCCGGGGGGTACACTCGCCAGGCAGCTGGTAGGGGTATTCACCCGGTAGGGGTATTCACATGGCTTCGAGCATGAATCTGATGTCGATGGCCACGCGCGACATGGCCATCGACCTGGGGACCGCCAACACCCTCGTCTACGTGCGCGGCGTTGGCATCGTCCTCAACGAGCCCTCAGTGGTCGCGATCAATACCCGCGACAACCGCGCCCTCGCCGTCGGGCTCGAGGCCAAGCGGATGATCGGACGGACGCCGAGCCACATCCAGGCGATCCGGCCCCTGCGCGACGGCGTCATCGCCGACTTCGACATCACCGAGAAGATGCTGCGGTACTTCATCAAGAAGGTGCAGCCACGGCGCTGGGCTCGACCGCGCATCATCATCTGTGTTCCCTCGGGTATCACGGGGGTCGAGCGTCGCGCCGTAGAGGAAGCGGCCTACCACGCCGGCGCCCGCCGTGCCTACACGATCGAGGAACCGATGGCGGCGGCGATCGGTGTGGATCTGCCTGTCAACGAGCCTGTTGGCTCCGTCATCGTCGACATTGGCGGCGGTACCTCCGAGGTCGCCGTCATCTCGATGGGGGGGATCGTCGTGTCGCGGTCGGCCCGGGTCGGCGGCGACGAGCTCGACGAGGCGATCGTGAGCTGGGTCAAGAAGGAGTACAACCTCCTCATGGGTGACCGCACCGCCGAACAGCTGAAGATCGCCATCGGTTCGGCCTGGCCCTTCTCGGACGAACCCAATGCCGAGGTCCGCGGACGCGACCTGGTGACCGGCCTACCCAAGACGGTGGTGATCACCGCGGCCGAGGTGCGAGAGGCCATCGAGGAAGGGGTGCAGGGGGTCATCGACGCCATCAAGTTCTGCCTGGACAAGACGCCACCGGAGCTCGCCGCAGACGTGATGGACCGCGGCATCGTGCTCACCGGCGGCGGGGCGCTTCTGCGCGGCCTCGACGTCAGGATCGCCAACGAGACTGGTACACCAGTGATCACCGCGGACAACCCGCTCCACTCCGTGGTCATCGGCTCAGGTCGGTGCCTCGAGGAGTTCGACACACTCCAGGACATCCTGACGACCACGGCCGGCAGCGGGATCTAGCGGGCCGGCCGATGTGGCGGCCCGGCGGCATCGACCGCAGCACGTCCCTCCTCATAGGGCTGATCGTTCTCTCATTGACGCTTCTCACCGTGGATTTGCGAGCGTCGGGTGCCGGAGTCGGTGCCACCCTGCGTGAGGGTGTCCAGGGTGTTCTCTCGCCCGTACAGCGGGCCGTGTCGACTGCCACCAAGCCCTTCGCCGGCTTCGTGGAGAGCCTCTCGGATCTGTTCAGTGTCAACGCCGACAACAATCGACTCCGCGAGCGCGTCCTCGAACTCGAGCAGGAGGTGGACCGGCTGCGGAGCCTGGAGAACCGGGTTCGAGAGTTCGAGGTCCTGCTCGGGGTGGTCACCCCTGCCGGTCTCGACACCATTACGGCCGAGGTCCTAGCCGTCGGTATCTCGGAGTTCGATCACATCCGGGTCATCAGCAAGGGCCGCAACGACGGGATCGGCGTCGGCATGCCGGTCATCGACGAAGGTGGTCTGGTCGGCCGTGTGGTGTCGGTCACGGCGACGACGGCTCACGTCCGGCTCGTCGTCGACCCCATCGAGACTGTCGCCGTGCGGGTGGAGCGCACCGGGGAGACGGGCTGGTTGTCGGGTCGCGGCTCGGGTCCGATGATCCTCGAGCTGCTCAACACCGACGCCGCGGTCCTCGCCGGCGACATCCTGGTCACCGCAGACGGCAAGTACCCCTCTGGCATACCCGTGGCGACCGTGGTTCGGGCGGCGCGCTCGGAGGTGGGGTTCTCCCTCCGCACCGAGGCGACGCCGTCGGCCGCACTGAGCCGCATCGACCTGGTTTACGTGCTCGTGTACACGCAGGACTCGCCGGGGATCACGGTCGACGATGGGTCGGGCCGCATTCCGGTCGTGGTCCCCGAAGATCCGGGAGACCGGACTTCCGGGGAGTCGGAGGAGGAACCGGTCACCACCACCACGACCTCCGTCCCCGACGACCCCACGCCGTGAGGACCCGCCACGTACTCATCGCGGCCGCGGTGTTGCTGGTCGCCGTCATTCTTCAGACCAGCCTGTTCGCCCGTATCCGCCCGTTCGACGTGGCGCCGGCGCTGACCGCCCTGGTCCTCGTGGGATATGCGCGTCACTTCCCGCCCGAGACGGCGATGCTTCTCGGTTTCGGTGCAGGTCTCTTGCAGGACCTGCTCGCCGTGTCACCGCTTGGACTGTGGGCCTTGGTGATGACCGCCGTCGCCTATGCGACCGTCCGCTTCCGAGGGCGGATCGAGGAGGACTTCAAGCTGATGACGCCCTTCGTGTTTGCGGTCACGTTTGGTGGTCTCTTCTTGTTTGCGGTCCTCGGTACGATCTTCGGGGAGAAGACACTTGCCGATGGAGGCGCGGTGAAGAAGCTCCTGATGCCCGCCATCTACAACGCCGTGCTCTCTCTGGCCGTTCTCCCCTTCACCGCCTGGACGATCGGGGCGTCGCGGCGGCCGGGTACGGAGTTCAGGTTGTGATCGCTTCGTGGCGGCAGACGACCGTCGGCGCCCTGGTGACCGCCATGATGGTGATCCTCCTGCTACGGCTGTGGTACCTGCAGGTCACCGACGTCGACGACTCCCTGGAGGTCGCCGCCGCCCAGCAGATCCGGATCGTCCCGATCGAAGCGCCGCGGGGGGACATCTTCGACCGCGACGGGCGATTCCTGATGGCGGGCACGATCGCCAGCATGCGGGTGGTGGTCGATCGCCAACTGGTCAACCTGGAGCAGGAAGAGGCCGTTCTCATCCCCAATCTGGCTACGCTGCTCGCCATTCCCGCCGCCGAGATCGTCGCCGAGTTCGACTTGCGCGGGTCCGGGGCTCGGTTTCCCATCGGCGGCGAAGTGTCGAACTCGACGGCCCTGTTCGTCCTCGAGAACATCGATCACTTTCCGGGCGTGAGCGTCGAGCCCGTACCCATCCGCGTGTATCCGCTCACCGAGACGGCGGCTCATGTGATCGGCTACATCGGCGCTCCCGGCGTCAGCGATCTGGAGGCGGGGGCATCCCCCACCGATCGCGTCGGGAAGTTCGGCATCGAGCGATCGTACGAGGAGTACCTCGCCGGTACCCCCGGTGCCATCACCTACCGGGTGAACGCCCGCGGGGACATCCTCGGTGTTCTCGAGGAGCGGCCGCCGCAGCCGGGAGGCAGCCTCATCACCACGCTGGATCTCACCCTGCAACGGGTCACCGAGGAGACCCTCATGCAAGCCATCCAACTCGCCCGGCAGGAAGGCGAGGAAGATGTGATCAGGGCGGCCGCGGTCGTGCTCGACGTCACCGATGGGTCGGTGCTGGCGATGGCGTCGGTTCCCGCATTCGATCCGAGCCTGTTCTCGACCGGCCGCATCTCGGTGGAGGACTGGGAGGCGATGCGGGAGAAGGCCGTCCAGAACAACTTCGCCATCCAGGGCTCCTATCCGCCGGGGTCGTCCTTCAAGACCATCGTCTACGCCCTCGCCCGCCAGTACCCGATCTTTCCGGTGAGCGAGGAGGAGCACGTGGACCACGTCGACCCCAGTGATCCCACGTCGTTCTTCTGCGACGGCCAGCTTGAGTTCGAGGCAACGCCTCTGCTCAACGACTGGAAGCCCGGCGGTCATGGCCTGGTGAATCTGGGACAGTCGCTCCAACAGTCCTGCAACCTCTACTACTGGTCGATCGCGCTGCAGATCTGGGAGCGACGCACCGAGTGGCCCGAGGACCTGCTCCAGCAGTGGGCCCGATCCCTGGGCTTCGGCAGCCGGACCGGCATCGACCTGCCCTTCGAGAGCGAAGGCCTGGTCCCGGACCGGCCCTGGTTCCAGCGCCACCAGCAGCAGCAGACCGGCGTGGTCCGACCGGAGGGTGGGTGGGCCGCCGGTGACGTGATGAACATTGCCACCGGTCAGGGCGCGTTGATCGTCACCCCGCTTCAGATGGCGGTGGCCTACGCCGCCCTCGTCAACGGCGGAACCGTGTGGGAGCCGCGGGTCGTCCAGTCGGTCCGCGACTCACAGAACAACGTCACTTACGCCAACGTCCCCAGTGTCGCCGGGACGATCGAGATCTCCGAGGACACGATCGAGGACCTCAAGCGCGACCTCAATGGCGTAGTCAACAGCACCTTCGGGACGGCTCGTCGCGCTTTCGAGGGGTTCTGTGACGCCGGGGTCCCCGATAGCGCGTGCGTCGCGCTGCGTGAAGTCGGGGGCAAGACGGGCACCGCCGAGATCCGTCAGGCGATCGAGGCGGACGATTCGGACATCGACACCGCGTGGTTCGTGGGTGTGGCTCCCCTCAGCTCACCCAGATACGTTGTCGCCGTCGTCATCGATCAAGGGGGTTCGGGGGGCCTGGTGGCGGCACCAGCGGCCCGGCGGATCTTCCAGTACCTCATGGGCGAGACCCCCGATCCGCTGCGTCGCGGCGACGACACCGAACGATGACCGGGCTGGGTGTGGTCGATCTCCGCGACGACCCGAGACGCGGCCGCCCCGACGTGGTGATGGTGGGCATCGTCGCCGTGCTGACCGCACTCGGGTCGATCCTCATCTACAGCGCGTCGGCGCCGAGGCTGCGACTGGTGGGGGAGAACCCCAATGGCCAGATGGTCCGTCAGCTGATCTTCGTGGCGATCGGGATCGCCGCCATGATCGGCACCTCGCTGGTCACCGACCGGTCGTGGCGGATGCTCACTCCGCTCACCTACGCCGGTGTGATCCTGCTGCTCCTGGCCACGATCAGCCCGCTCGGCGTGGAGCGGCAGGGCGCACAGCGCTGGATCCCCTTCGGGATCATGGACCTGCAGCCCTCGGAGCTGGCCAAGCCGGCGGTGGTTCTCGCGCTGGCGGTGCTGCTCACCCCGGAGAACGAGATCGGAGTGACCTGGCGCCGGATCGGCAAGGTGGCGGCTCTCGTCGCGCTTCCGGCGGCGCTGATCTTCATGCAGCCTGACTTCGGCACCATGTTGGTGTTCGGGTTCATCACCGTGGTGATGCTGTTCATGGCCGGCACCACCACCCGCCAGCTCATGATCCTGCTCGTCGGTGGGCTGCTGGTCATGGTGGCCATCATCGAACTCGACCTGATGCGCGACTATCAGCTCGCCCGCGTCATCGGGTTCCTCAACCCGGGCAGTGATCCTCTGTCGGTGAATTACAACCAGATCCAGAGTCAGATCACCATCGGCAACGGTGGTCTCTTCGGGAGCGGGCTGTTCCAGGGCGCGCAGACCAACCTGGCGTTCGTCCCGGCTCAGTCCACCGACTTCATCTTCACTGCCCTTGCCGAGCAACTCGGGTTTCTGGGGGCGGCCGTGGTGTTGGCGCTGTACACGGTTCTGATCTGGCGGATGCTCGCCGTTTCGGTGGCCGCACGCGACAAGTTCGCGCAGTTGGTGGCCGGGGGGATCGCTGCCATGTTCGCCTTCCACGTGTTCGTCAACGTGGGCATGACGCTTGGGTTGCTCCCGGTGACCGGGCTTCCGCTGCCGTTCGTGTCTTTCGGGGGTTCGTTCTACCTGGGGACTGCGATCTCCGTGGGCATCGTCAACGCCATCTGGATGAACCGCAGCCCGGTACCCGGAGATCGCCGGCTGGCAAGCCTGTAGGGGCGAGAGGCGAGGGGCGAGGGGCCCTAGGGTCAGGCTTCGGCGATGTCGATGCGGGCTTGTTGTGCTTCGGTCGGGTCATAGCAACGCCGGCACCGGGCCTCGTAGGCGTCGGTCGCCCCGATCACGACAAGCTCGTCCGACTCGATCACCCGCTGCGTGAACATCCCGGCTCCCCCGCATCGGTGGCACACGGCGAGGCTCTTGGTCACGTACTCGGCTCGCGTCATGAGCGTCGGAATGGGTTCGAAAGGACGGCCGAGATAGTCGAGGTCGAGGCCGGCGACGATCACCTTCTTGCCCGCCCGCGCCAGTAGGGCGCAGACCTCGACGAGCCCGAGGTCGAAGAATTGGCCTTCGTCGACCCCGACGACGACCGTACGATCCGTCACGCTGCTCATCAGCTCCCCGCTGTCCGCGACCGGCTGCGCCGCGGTGGACAGAGACGAGTGAGAGACGACTTCCTCGGAGGCGTACCGGTCGTCGATGCGGGGCTTGAATGTCTGGGTGGGGACCCGAGCGATGTTGTAGCGGGTGATCCGACGAATGAGCTCCTCGCTCTTACCCGAGAACATGGGCCCACAGATGACCTCGATCCAGCCACGGTCATCCCTTCGGTCCATGGGAGCGAGACTACCGCCGACCGCTCGCCACTGACCACTGGCCCCTCGCCCCTCGCCCCACCCATTCCCCGGACTGTCTCCGACCCCGTGGTACGCTGATGGTCTCGGGCCCGCGCACAGCGGCCCGATCCGTTTGACACTGGAGCACGTTCGAGTGCACACACTTGGCCAGATCGCTCAGCGTCCGGCATCCCGTCGGCGACCGCATCGCGTCGGGGTAGAACGTTCGACTCCGGTGGATTCCCCAGTCAGTGAGAGTCGCCCGCGGACGCGGGCGCCGAAAGGGTTTTTCCATGGGATTGTTTGGCAAGAAGCGCGCCGAAGTGGTACGGCGCGGGGTAGGCGACACCGCGGTCGAGGAGACGGTCAAGCGCCGCGTCGGCGGTAGCGTCGTCGAGATCCGGACGGTCCGGTCGACCGCTCCGGCGCAGAAGAAGCTGCCGGAGCGCAAGCGCCGCGATCCGCGTGGCGATCGGCGTCGGCCGCGCCAGGAGCCGGACATCGTCGTTGCGCCCCCGTCGACCGAGCGCAAGCAGATGCTGGTGCGTCGCACGCCGCACCAGACCCAGATCGTCGTGCTCGAGGGGGCGCTCCTCGTCGAGCACTACGTAGCCCGACTCGATCGTCCCGCACTCACCCACAACATCTACCTCGGCAAGGTGCGCAACGTGCTGCCGGGCATGGAGGCTGCCTTCGTGGACTTCGGCGAGTCGAAGAACGGCGTCCTCTACGCCGGAGACATCCAGATCGATCCGGCCAACGGCAAGCGGCGTCCCCGCATCGAGAAGGCGCTCAAGGTGGGCGATGAGATCCTGGTGCAGGTGGTCAAGGACGCCATGGGCCAGAAGGGGGCGCGCCTCACCAACGAGATCAACCTGTCGGGGCGCTATGTGGTGCTGGACCCCAACGTCGAGAAGCCATCGGTGAGCCGTCGGCTCCCCGATGCCGAGAGGGATCGGCTGCGCGCCATCGCTGCCGATGTGGTGCCCCCGGGCTTCGGGATCATCGTGCGGACCGCGGCCGAGGGTGCCACTGGCGAGGAGATCCAGGCCGACATCGAGCGGCTGCTCGGCGTCTGGGAGGAGATCAACGAGGCCGTGCCCCGCGGTGGTGCGCCCCGTCTCATCCACGAGGACCTTCCCCTGGTGATCCGGGTCATCCGGGAGCACTTCACCAAGGAGTTCCGCAGGCTCCTGATCGACGACCGGGGGATCTACGAACAGGTCCTCGACTACCTCAAGGTCACCGACCCGGACCTGGTGGAACGGGTATCCCTCTACGACGAGGAGCTTCCTGTCTTCGAGCGATTCCATGTCGAAGACCAGCTGCGCAAGGCACTGGATCGCAAGGTGTGGCTGCCGTCGGGCGGGCACATCGTGGTCGATCGGACCGAGGCCCTGACCGTCATCGACGTGAACACGGGCAGGTTCGTCGGCCACTCCAACCTCGAGGAGACCGTCCTGCAGAACAACGTGGAGGCGGCCGAGGAGATCGCTCACCAGTTGAGGCTGCGCGACATCGGTGGGATCATCGTGATCGACTTCATCGACATGGAAGTATCCAAGAACCGTGAGATGGTGCTTCGAAAGCTTCGGGAGGCACTCGCCCGAGATAAGACCCGTACCCAGGTGTTCGAGGTGTCGAACCTGGGCCTCGTCGAGATGACCCGCAAGAACGAGACCGAGGGACTCCTCGAGTCGTTCTCCCATGTGTGTCCGACCTGCGCCGGGCGTGGTGTCGTGCTCTACGAGGAGGCGGCAACCGCCGGCAAGGCGATGCCAAGCGCCGAGGACGCGTAGCCAGGCAGTTACCAGTTACCAGTTACCAGTCTCCAGCCAGGCCCGGTGGGCGCGCTCGGGGATGCGATCCTCTGACGACTTGCGAATTGCGCCCTGTGGCTAATATGCCTCCGTCCCCCCTCTCGAAGGTGCCCGGAGCATGTACGCGATCATCCGCACAGGCGGCAAGCAGGCCAAGGTTCGCGAAGGCGACGTCATCGACGTCGAGCGTTTGCGCGCCGAAGGCGAGGTGACCTTCACCCCGGTGCTCGTCGTCGATGGCAAGGGCAAGGTGTTCTCGGGTCGCGAGGAACTCTCCACGGCCACGGTCACGGCGCGCGTCATCGGAGAGAGCGCGGGCGAGAAGATCGACATCTTCAAGTACAAGGCGAAGACCGGATACCGCAAGCGCGGCGGCCATCGCCAGAAGTACACGCTGATCGAGGTCGTCCAGATCCAACCGCCAAAGGCGGCCAAGGCGGCTGCGGCACAACCGAAGGTCGATGCCGGCGACCAAGCCGACGCTGCCCCCGCCAAGAAGGCGGCTCCCGCCAAGAAGGCACCTGCGAAGGCGGCGCCTGCGAAGGCGCCGACGAAGACCGCTGCAGCCAAGCCCAAGGCAGCGACGAGCAAGAAGTCCGATGAGGCTCCGAAGAAGCCCGCGGCCAAGAAGCCGGCGGCCAAGAAGCCGGCGGCCAAGAAGGACGAGGAGGGCTGAGCGATGTCCAAGACGAAGGGTGGCGGTTCCACCAAGAACGGGCGCGACTCGAGGGCGCAGCGACTCGGAGCGAAGGCCTTCGATGGCCAGACGGTCAGCGCTGGATCGATCCTGGTGCGACAGCGCGGGACGCGCATCCATCCCGGCGACAATGTCGGCCGCGGCCGTGACGACACGCTGTTCGCCATGGCACCCGGCGTGGTCTCATACGGAACCCGTCGTGGTCGCCGCCAGGTGAGCATTCTCACCGACAACTGATCCCTGCCGACCGGAGGCCTCGTGTTCGTAGACGAGGTGGTGGTCCACCTACGCGCCGGTGACGGCGGTGCCGGTGTGGTCTCATTCGAGAAGATCAAGGGTCGGCCGCGGGGCAGACCGCTCGGTGGCTCGGGTGGCCGAGGCGGCGACGTGATCATCGAGGCCTCGACCGCCATGTCGACGCTGCTCGACTACATGCGCCGGCCCCATCGCCGAGCGGGCTCAGGTACCCATGGCAGCGGCGACCTCCAGAGCGGGAAGTCCGGCGACGATCTCGTCCTTCCGGTGCCGCCGGGGACGGTGGTGAAGGACATCGCGGGGACCGTGCTCGCCGATCTGGCCAGACCCGGGCAAAGGGTGACGGTGCTCACCGGAGGCCGCGGCGGCAAGGGCAACCAAGCGCTCTCCGGGCGTCGGCATCTCGCACCTGCGTTCGCCGAGCAAGGCGAGTACGGGGCCAGTGCCGACGTGATCCTCGAACTCAAGCTGATCGCCGACGCTGCCCTGGTGGGGTTCCCCAACGCCGGGAAGAGCACCCTCGTGTCCGTGGTGTCGGCGGCCCGCCCCCGGATCGCCGACTACCCGTTCACGACTCTGGAACCGAACCTCGGCGTCGTCGACGTCGATGGGCGTCAGTTCGTCCTTGCGGACGTTCCCGGGCTCATCGAAGGGGCGGCAGAGGGTCGTGGGCTCGGCCACTCGTTCCTGAGGCACGTGGAGCGAGCGCGGGTTCTGGTGATCCTGCTCGATCCCTCGCCACTTCAGGAGGCGTCGTGCGAGCAGCAGCTGGTGGTCCTTCTCTCGGAGCTGGAGGCACACGATCCGGCCCTGGCCGCCCGGGAGCGTGTGGTGGCGGTCACCAAGGCCGACCTGAGTGAGGCCGCGGAGGCTCATGAGCGGCTGGGTGGGAGTGATGCGGGCATCCATCTCGTGTCCGCGGCCACCGGTGCCGGGGTCGAGGAGCTGATGCACCGGGTAGCCGATGCCGTGGCGCGGGTCGAAGCCGACCTGCCCGACGGGGAGGGCTACATCCTGCACCGGCCCGTGATGCCGGCGTTCGACGTCCACCACGACGGCGAGCGGTGGGTGGTGACCGGCCTCGCCGCCGAGCGCGCGGTGGCCTTCGACGATCTGACCGTGCCCGGAGCCGCCGAGGCGGCGGCGAGGCGGCTGCGCTCGGCGGGCATCGACGCCGTTCTCCGGTCCCAGGGCGCCGTCGACGGCGACGAGGTGCGCATCGGCGAAGTGATCTTCGAGTTCACTGAAGAAGAGGCGAGTAGCGAGTAGCGAGTACCAAGTACCAAGTACCGAATACCAAGTACCAAGTACGGCTGTTGGCTGTTGGCCACTGACCTATCCTCCACTCATGGTTTTCGCGAATCCGCAAGCTGCGCTCGATGCCCTCGCCGCCCAGAAGTACCTCGCCGACCTCGCCGTCGCGCAGGTGGTGTTCCTCGCAGAGCGGCTCGACAAGCCGGTGCTCGTCGAGGGTCCCGCAGGGGTAGGCAAGACCGAGCTGGCGAAGTCCGTCGCCGCAGCGACCGGGCGACGGCTCATCAGGCTCCAGTGCTACGAGGGCCTCGACGAGGCGAAGGCGCTCTACGAGTGGAACTACCGCAAGCAGCTGCTGCGCCTCCAGGCTGCACCGGGGGAGGCGTGGAGCGAGACCGAGTCCGACATCTTCGGCGAGGACTTCCTGCTCGCCCGACCGCTGCTCGAGGCCATCCGATCGCCGGAGTCCGTCGTTCTGCTCATCGACGAGGTCGATCGCGTCGAGGTGGAGACCGAGGCCCTCATGCTGGAGCTGCTCGCCGACTTTCAGGTGTCGATCCCCGAACTGGGCACGATGACGGCGACGACCAGACCGGCGGTGTTCCTCACCTCGAACAACACCCGTGAGTTGTCGGAGGCGCTCAAGCGGCGATGCCTATACCTGCACATCGGGTATCCCACGATCGAGCGCGAGCAGGAGATCCTGCACGCCAGGCTGCCCGGGCTCGATGAGCGTCTCGCCGAGCAGGTGGCCCGGTTCGTCGCCGGGCTCCGCTCCATGCCGCTGCGCAAGCCCCCGTCGGTGAGCGAGAGCCTCGACTGGGCTGCCGCACTGCTCGCTCTGGGCGTGGCTGTGCTGGACGACTCGGTGGCCGCCGACACCCTCAACGTGCTGCTCAAGCACCAGTCCGACATCGACATCGTCGCCAAGGAGCTCGGCGCCGACCTCACCGAGACCTGATGCGTTTTCTCGTCGACTTCATCGGCGAGCTGCGCGAGGTGGGGATCGGCGTGTCGATGGTGGAGGCGGTCGACGCGGCCGCTGCTCTCGACCACATCGACCTTCTCGACCGGGATCAGGTTCGGGCGACGCTCGCCGCAACGCTGATCAAGTCCTCCAGACACCTGGAGGCGTTCGACATCGCTTTCGATGCCTTCTTCGCCACGCGACCTCGACCCTTCGACGGTCCCGAGTCACAGGGTGCCGAACCCCCGGCCGGTGGATCAGCGGGATCGGGTGGCATCGGTGGTGGGGGCACCGATGACGACACCGACCTGATGGAGGCGCTGTTCCGGGCCGTGGACGCCGCCAACGACGACTTGCTGCAAGCGGTGGTTCGGGCGGCGGTCGGGCGCTTCGGGGGCATGGAGTCGGGTCGCCCGGTGGGTGGCACCTACTACGCATATCGGGTGGCCAGGGGCCTCGATCTCGACGCCTTGCGTCGTCGGCTCGAGGCGGTGGGTGAGTCGGATGGCGAGTCGGCCCTCGATCGGCGACTCCGCCTTCAGGAGGTCGGGCGGGTCGTCGAACGGCTGCGCGACATGATCCGCCGGGAGATCACCCGCCGGCTGGTCGCCGACCGCGGCCATCTGCCGGTGGCGAAGACCATGCGTCGCCCGCTGGCCGAGGACATCGACCTGACCACGGCGACGCGTGACGACCTGCAGCGCATCGAACGCGCCGTTCAGCCACTGACCAGAAAGCTGGCGGCCCGGGTGGCCAGGCGCCGGCGTACCGGCCTCGAGGGCCGCCTCGACGTGAGGCGAACCGTCCGACGATCCCTCTCCACCGGTGGGGCGCTCGCCGAGCCCCGGTTCCGAAAGCCGCGGCCGGGCAGACCCGACATAGTCGTCCTCGCCGATGTGAGCGGTTCGGTGGCCACGTTCGCCCGCTTCACCATGCAGCTGGTTCACGCGGTGTCGTCGCAGCTACGGCGGGTACGCGCTTTCGCTTTCATCGACGCCATCGACGAAGTCACCGGTCACTTTCGTCCCGGGACCGACCTCGCCGCGGCGATGGCCCGGGTCGGCACCGAGGCCAGGGTGGTGTGGGTGGACGGCCACTCCAACTACGGCCATGCCTTCGCCCAGTTCGTCGAACAGCATCTCGGGGCGGTGACTCCGACCACCACGGTGATCATCACCGGCGATGCCCGCACCAACTATCACGACCCCCACACCGAGGCGCTGGCGACGATTGCCTCACGAGCGCGGGCCGTCTACTGGCTCAACCCCGAGGATCGGCGCTACTGGGACACCGGGGACTCCGTCATCGGGCTCTATGCGCCGCTGTGTGAGGCCGTGTACGAGGTGCGCAACCTGAGGCAGTTGGAACGCTTCGTCGAGACGATCTCGGTGCTGCGGCGGGACCCGGCCCGCGTGGTCGCGTAAGACTCAAGGTATCGTTGGGGCATGACGATGAAAGGGTCTCGTCGCGAAAGGAACGACACCGTGACCCAGCGTGTGCTCGTCGTAGAAGACTCAGCCGTCATTCAGAGGCTGATCACGGTTTGCCTGCGGCCGGCCGGGGTCGAGGTCGAGACGCGCGACGACGGACCCACCGGACTCGAGGCAGCCATCGAACACCTGCCCGACTTGATCATTCTCGATGTCGGTCTTCCGCGGATGGACGGCTGGGAAGTCCTCGAGCGGATCCGCGCCGACGAGCGCACCAAGTCGATCAAGGTCCTCGTCCTCACCGCGCATGCTCAGGAAGAGACCCGCGAGCGCGCCGATCGTGGCGGTGCCGACGCTTTCCTCACCAAGCCATTCCGCCCCGACGATCTCCGAGGCGTGGCTCTCGACCTTCTCAGCGACCTCGTCACGACCGGCTGACACCACCTCAGGCGACCAGGGCAAGCCCCTTCGCCGGAGCCAGCCGAGCGCACACCCGCGTCGGATCGACGTAGAGCCCTCCCACCCGCACCGACAGATGAAGTGCGGGAATCCCGCGGTCCACTCCCGTTGCTCCTACGACCGTCGCTCGGTCGACCCGCTGCCCAGCCGTCGTCAGGAGTGACGACAGATAGGAGTAGGAGCTCCGTACCGCCCCGCCGTGATCGACGGTCACACTCGCACGGCCGGCGACCATGCCGGCGAAACTGACCACACCGGGAGCGATCGGCCGAACCGGCGTCCCTTCGGGCACCGCCAGGTCTATGCCCCAGTGACCTCCGTAGGCGCCGACGGGAGCAAAGGGTCTGATCATCGGGCCGTCCACCGGCGGGGTGAACAGGCACCACGACAGGGCGAGACCGGCGACGAGTGCCGTCATCCACCGACCGTATACCGACGGCACCGACGATTCCAGGGGGTCCGGGTGTCTCAGATCGCGCCCCGCGGTCAGTAACCTGCTCCGGATGCGCCGCGGCATTCTCGGTGGGACATTCGACCCGCCACACATGGCTCACCTGGTGGCCGGGGAGACGGCGCGCCAGCAGCTGTCCCTCGACGTCGTCACCTTCATGCCGGCGGGTGCACCGTGGCAGAAGGCGGCGCGGGCGGTGACGGAGCCGCGTCATCGGTGGGAGATGACGCTGCGGGCCGTCGAGGGCATCGACTACTTCGAGGCGGACGACCGCGAGATCCGCCGCGATGGCTGGACGTTCACCATCGATACCCTGCTCGAGTTCGCCGACGATGACGTGGTGCTCATCCTCGGCGCCGACGCCGCCGCCGGCCTCCCCACCTGGAACCGGGCCGACGAGGTGGCGCAGCGGGCCACCATCGCAGTGATGCCTCGGCCCGGAGTCGAGCGAGCGGCCGTGGACATTCCAGGCGGACGGGTCGTGTGGCTGGAGGCCCCCGAGCTGGCCCTGTCGGGGACGCTGCTTCGTGCCATTCGCGGCGAGGGGAGAAGCGTCCGGTTCCTCGTGCCCGAGGCGGTGTTCGCCTACATCGAGGAGCACGGGTTGTACCGAGCCTCCTAGCACTGCGCCGCCACTTCTCTAGGATTGGCTTGGACCCGTCACGCGGAGGATTGCCCATAGCGCTCCACGAGGAGACCTCAGATTTCGTCGCCAGAGCGGTCGCCGCACTGGACGACAAGAAGGGCATCGACGTCCTCGTCCTCGACGTGTCAACGCTGATCGTGGTCACGGATGCCTTTGTCATCGTCAGTGGCACTTCCCGACCCCACATCCAATCGCTTGCCGAGGGCGTAGAAGAGGCACTTCGAGCGGTCGACCGCCGCCCCCTCCGTCGCGAGGGCGCGGACGAGACTCGCTGGGTCCTCCTCGACTACGGCGACTTCGTGGTCCATCTCTTCGATCAGGACACCAGGGAGTACTACGCCCTGGCACGGCTGTGGTCGGATGCCCCGCGGGTGGAGTTTCCCCTCGGAGTGGTAGCGGAATAGGCCCGTCGCCTTTCCTCGGGGCGGTCGGCACCGGGCAATCGGGGGATACAATCGCTGACTCGGGGCTGTAGCTCAGTTGGCAGAGCGCTTGCATGGCATGCAAGAGGTCAGGGGTTCAAATCCCCTCAGCTCCACTTACAAGAACCCTTGCGCTGCAAGGGTTCTCGGTCTTGTGAGTGCGCCGCCGAGCGCCGGGCTGTCCGTCTACTGTCCGTCTGAGGTGGCGGACGCTCTCTGAACAGCTCGGGTGGGACGGTTTCCATCCGCTTCGACAATGTGAGGAGGGAAGGGGACGTGAGGCAGCTTGGAACCGCATGTCGCGTCTTGGCGATCTCGCTCGTCCTCGGAGGCTGCGGGCAGCCGATCGACGGCCTGGATACGGGCACGACGGCTACCGACGTGCCGTCGTCCGAGGCGACCATCGAAACCCTAGCAAGCGTGTTCGCGAGCTGTTCGGAGCCGCCCGATCCTGCCGCCGACGCGTACAGCTTCATCGCCGCGACCCAGGGTTGGCTTAGGGTTGATGCGGTGCTTAAATGCCAATCGGAGACCCGAAGGTGATGCCCCGACGCCCACTGCGATATTCAGGCTTGCCGAAGCCAAAGGCACGGGAGAGGCTCTCGAGGGTGCCGAGCAGGGAGTTGTCGACGCCGTCGTGCACAGCTCGTATTGGAAAGGCATTGATTGGGCCCTCTCCGAAGGCGCTGACGTGAGGGCCGTGACGGGAGGAAGGCGTCATGCCGCTGCACGTGGAGGAGGTCATGTGATGTCGATACCCTGGCGTTCGCTCTCATCCAGCCGGATGCCCCTCGCCGCAGCCGCTCTGACCCTGCTCTCGCTCGCGCTAGTGAGTACGCACGATGCGCAGGCTTCTGATACTGCCGCTATTGACTACTACATCGAGAGTCAACCTCGGGTTGAGGTAGGCGCCGAGCCGCTGTGCGGCGTGTCCGACGACTCCCACCTGCTAGCCGGTGCTACGGAGACCGAGGCTGGCCACTTCTCGCACGAGGATTGGATAGCTAACGAACGGGCTCAGGAAGACGTGAATCGGGTTCACGGCATATTGGCGAATCTCCCGCGAAGCAAGAGCCTGGACGGCAACACCACACCCGAAGAAGAAACCCTTGCATCGCGGCTGTCACAGGGGGTGGTTGGGGTTACCCACGACAACGTGACGCAGCAGTTCATCATTGTGGTCGATGCGACCGTGATTGACATGGAGGGCCTGAAGACCGACTTGGCGGTCCTCGAAAGTGAGCTCGATATCGACATTCAGATCCGACCGGGCTGCCACAGTATCGACGACCTTGCCCGCGCCGAAACCGTGCTGCGCGGCCGTGCGTGGCACGCCGACGCCAGCAAAGCTACGTACGGGTTTTATGTGGATCCCGCGACAGCTACGTTCAACGTCACCCTCTCCCCTGAGAACCGGGCACTAGGCGATGCGCTCGGCGAAACGCTTGGAGAGTTGGTTACTATCGAGTACGGCGAGCCGTCGCGTCGCGGACGCCTCAACGACGGCGAACCTCACTACGGTGGTGCCGGAATCGGGACGTTGAACAACAACTTCTGCACATCAGGCTTCACCATCGTGAAGAGCGGCGCTCGGGGCTCGGTGACTGCAGGGCACTGCTACAGCAACGGCACGAGCGTTTACTCGGGTCCGCAGTACTACGGATACAGCACCGGCAAGGCGAGCTTCCCTACGTACGACATGATCCGAATCGCCTCGAGCGTGGAAACGTATGCCAACAAGATCCACGTCGATCCCTGTTGCCCGTCCGTTCGTACAGTTGTGAGCGACGCTGATACGCAAGTTGACAACTACGTATGCGTCAGCGGCATGGTTACCCGTGCCGTGTGCGGACTCAGGGTTGTCTCGATGAGCGGCGAGCTGTGCGACGCACTCGGATGCACACCGAACCTGGGAATTGCTGAGGACCCAGCAGGACGCACGGTAGGTCAGGGCGGCGACTCCGGGGCGCCCATCTACACCAGATGGTCCAACAACCGAGCGCAGATTCACGGCATGGAGATCGGTGGAACCGCACCAACAAACGTCTACTTCCACAAAATCTCCCGGATGGAGAGCATCTTGGGGATGAGCGTGGCACACTCCTAGTGGTCCGTCGTACGTCGCGGAATCGGGGACCGAGGTTAGGAGGCTCGGCGGCGGCGGACCATGGCGATGATCTCTTCGGCGGTCTTGTGCCAGACCAACGGTCTGGGTTGTCGTTTCAGCGTTCGCCCCACAGTTCGATGGCGCCGATCGGCCTGTGCACGGAGCGGAACGAGTCGCGGCGGGGACGTCGAGTGGTGCGCTCACCGGAACCACCACGCCCGAACTGGTCGCGCAGCGGGTACTTCATTGATGCACTAAGATCACCTCGCGCCGCCACAGGAGTGTTTGTGCGCGTCTTGGTCGCCATGGTGCTGGCTACGATCCTGCTGACAGCCTGTGGTACCAACGAGACTGAACCTGACCGTGTGACGGCCATCGACGGAGCCGTCGACAACAGTGACGAGAGCACAGGAACCGTAGCCGAACGGACCAAGCCCGACCCGCCTCCGCCCTCACACCAGTGTACCGAGGCTGCGCTTGAGGACCTTCTTCGCCGAGTCACCGATAGAGGATGGACCTCCCGTCCCAACGAGGTGGCATTCGGAGCTTTTGTCGAGTTGTCCTTGTGCCGAGTTGTCGTGCAAAGCGACTCCTTCACGCCAGATGAGACGCAAGCCCTCGCTGATCTCGACCCCGATGGCCGTGTTCTCGTTGAGCATACAGACGGCCCGGTCGGCAGGCGGGTGGGCGGGTAGACCAGTCACCTCACCGTCCGACTCAGCCACATCAAGCACCCGGAACCCCTCTAAACCCACGAGCGCCTTGAACCTCGGCCGAGCCGATACCGTTGACTGCCATCAGGGGCCTCCCTCCTCCGTCCCCTAGCCGGGGGGCAACCTCGCTCAGCGTCCTGCCGAAGTCTTCGGGTCCTGCCGATCGCCACCGAGGTGACTCGCTCAGCACCTTGGACGGCGACGGCGGGACGCTCAAGCTCTAGGTTGAGTCCCTCCCTGTAGCTGAGGAGGATGCTGTGGCTGCGAGCGATGGCCGAAGAGGCGCTGAGCTTCACGCCGCCAATAGGTCTGGTCCGGATTTGGTCCGCGAGAGATCAGAAAACACCCCCAGAGGACGCAAGTGGTTCATAGCGAAAACCCCAGTGATCATGGGGGAATGTCGCAAGACCACCCAGTTCTCAGGATCGCCGCAGCTGATTTGTAATGTTCGTTCAGCCTCCGGTGCCCTTGTGACGACAAATCCGCTTGCGCCGAGAGGAGAGGCGGGAGCGGGTCGGCTCTCGGTACCATGTCGATTGAAGCGTCGAGAGCTGTGGCTTTCGAGGAACGTCACTACGAGCGTGTGGAAGACGCTGGGCCGTAGCTCTCGGGCATGGATCACGGCGATGCCGGGGTGGGTTCCCGGCGAGTAGCGCCCGACGTCTGCGAGGCCTCGATCGAGGGTCACGAGCATCCGGTCGTCGGAAGCGGCTAAGAGGGCCAGTCGGGCGTCGGGGACACCGACCAGGCTCTCCTCAGGCACCGTGCTCACATCGTGTCCGCGCTCCCGGAGCAGCTCGACAGCCCGGGTCGGGATGTTCTCGTCGGCTTTGAGCTTCACCAAAGGGGGAGCGGGAGCACGTCCTCACTGGCGAGTGCTGCAAGGTGGCCGCCGCCCGGATGCCCTCGACCGTCAACGTCGGATACTCGTCGAGGATCTCTGCCTCGGTTATCCCCCTCAGCCAGGCACCCGAGCACGAGGCTCACAGGGATTCGCGTACCCCGGATGGGCGCTTGGCCGTGCAGTACCTCCGGGTCGACGGCGATGAGCTCCAGCTCCTGATCGGTCACTTGGAGGAGCGCAAAGGCTTGCCCGCTCGATTCGGCTCCTCGGGACGGTCCCGCAAGGGCGGAGGTGTCCGCGAGGTGTCCGCGAGACAACCGAAAACGAGGGAATCTGACCACAAGCTCCGAACACTGAAATCCCTTACAGCACAAGGGATTTCTCGAAATCCTCCAGGTCGGCGAAACCCCCTGATTGTGCATGGCATGCAAGAGGTCAGGGGTTCAAATCCCCTCAGCTCCACTTCGTCTGACCTTTCACAGCGTTCGCTGCCTTCCCGGCATCGAACGCTGTCTCGGTTCGTCGCCGTGTCGGGTGCTAGGTCAGCACCCGCTCCAATCCAGCCAGTCGGGGCTCGTATCGGGCCTTACCGTTCCACCTCGCCCACGAAGTTGCTGTACATGCCCATGCCGCAGTTGACCATGTACAGGACGGTGCCTTGTGGGTCCATCGCCATGGCGTAGGTGTAAAGGTGGGCTCGCCACGCCACCAGGCCCTTCGTGGCTAGCTCCCAGCTCTGACCACCATCGGGCGAGTGCCAGATACTCTCACTGTGCTCGGTGAAATAGACGTGCTCCGGCCGGGTGGGATCGATGATTAGATTCTCGATCCAGACGTCGCGGCGGAGGCGCCGCCAGCTTTCACCGCCGTCGTCGCTGCGGTACAGGCCGTCGGTCTCGTCCCAGTCGCCCCTCCCGTAGAACGACAAGGTGCCGGCGTAGACGACGTTCGGATCGGTCGGATGGGCAGCGACCACATACACGTACGGGTTGTCCAGAGGCGCGCTCGCCGCCCAGCTCAGACCGCCGTCGACTGATCGGTACACGCCGTGGCCCATCACTGCGAGGTAGATGACGCGCGGATCGGCCGCGCTCAGCGAGATTGACGGGATCGGCGCGTCGGGAAGGCCGTCTACGTGTAGCCACGACGCTCCGCCATCCGTCGAGCGGTACAGACCGGTGCCGTGGTAGACGTAGTAAAATCTGCTGCTGCCGGTCCCCGCATACATGCGATCCGGGTCATCCGGGTCAATGGCAAGGCTGATGATCTGCCGGTCGTCCATTCCGACGCTCGAGAGTTCCCAGCTCTGGCCAGCATCGGTCGACCGGTACACACCGGTGAGGTTCGAAACGAAGACCGTGTCGGGCCTGTCCGGTCGGATGGCGATGTCCGTGATCTCATCCGGCGAGCCACCGACGCCGAGGCGCGTCAGCACGCTCCACGTATCCCCACCATCAGTCGTGCTGGATACATAGCCGTGACCGTGCCCTACGTACACGATCTCGGGGTCGCCGGGGTGAACCGCCACCGCCGTGGAGAGATCACCCACGAAATGCATGTGGGGCTGTGCCCAGGACCTACCCCCGTCGGTCGAGATGAGGATGCCCTCACCTCGCAGGCCGGCGTAGATCCGGTCCGGGTCCTCAGGGTCGATGGCCAGAGCATCCACCGAGCCAGGAAGGTCGCTGATTTCCTCCCAGTGGGCGCCGCCGTCGCGGGTACGCTGGATGCTGCCAAAGCTCGACGCGTACAGAACCAGCCGGTCGGCGGGTGACATGACCACGCCCTCCACCCCGTCTAGGATGGGTCCCCAGTTGCGCCCTCCGTCCGTGGTCTTGAAGAGCGGCCCGCCCCAGTAATGCTCGCGGGCGTACACGACCAGAGGGTCGACAGGGTCGACGATCAGCACCTTGATCAGCACGTCACCCAGGCCCCCGCTGGCCTCGGCCCAGGTCGCGCCGGCATCGTCACTGCGCCAGACACCCCCGGCACCGCCGGCGTACACGACGTGCGGCTGACTGGCAGCGATGCGCACCGCGAAGACCGAGCGATTGCCCAGGCTGAGCTGCTCCCAGGTGGCACCGTCATCGATGGTCAGGTAGACACCGTCCTCGGCGTTGGAGTGTTGCGGCGCCTCTGATGACCCGATGGCGACGTACGCGGTGTGCGAGTCCTGCGGGTGGACGGCGAAGGCGTTCACATGCCCGGACCCACCCGGCCGCATCGCCGACCAGTGCTCACCGCCGTCGCTGCTGCGCGAGCCACCTCCATCCTCGAGGTGGCCGAGATAGAGCACCCGACCATCAGAGGGAGCGATCTCGACCCAGGAGACCTTGTTCTTGATGAGCCCACCGGCGTGACCGAGCTGCTCCCAGTTGACGCCCCGATCCCGCGAGACGTAGAGGCCGGAGTGGCCGGTCCCCGCGTAGACGTTGGACGGGTCGGTCGGATCCACCACGATCGTCGTGACCATCGCGCCCTCCGGCCCGTTGGTCCTGGTCCAGGTCTGCTCCGGGTGGAGCAGCGCCGTGACCTCGACGTCGTCGAACAAGGCTTGTCCGCCTTCCGGTAGGTCCAGGCCGATCGAGCCCTCCAGGCGGGCGTCGGGGGCAGGGTCGCTGTGCTCTATCAGGGTCTGCCCGTCGACGGTCACGGTGAGCCGCGGCCCCTTTCCCGTCACCTCCAAGACGCGCCAGTCCGCCGACCGGGCTAGCGGCGCGCTGGCCAGCACCTCGGCAGAGCGTCCGTCGGGCGAAGCCTCGAGGCGCCGGAGCTGTAGCTGGTCGCCGGTGAGCGCCACCTCATAGGCGCGTACCTCGTGACCGTCAGCGTAACCAAACCAGTGGGCGCGATAGTGAATGCGAGCCTCACCGGCCAGGAGCAGCACACGGAGTCGCAGCGTGGAGTCTCGCCAGTAGTCGCCGAAGCGATAGCGGGCCCGCCCTGGTCCCCCGGCGGACAGGGAGTCGTTCTCCACCACGAAAGTGGAGGGCAGCACCCAATCGTCGGCCCAACCATCCTCGAAGTCCTCGAGGTAGTAATCCGGGTCGAGCGCCGCGGACCATGGACCCGACTCCGTCGGCTCGGGTTCGGCGGAACCCCGGGGCGGCGAACTGCTCGACGTCGGTGGCAGCGGATCCGACCCCGGCGTGTCCGGCGGCGGTGCCTCGACACAGGCAGCAGCGACCAAGCCGACCGTGACCAATACCCTCAGGGCGCACCGCATCAGCCGACCCGTCGCCTCAGGTGGGCGAGGCGGACCGTGAATCCCGGTCATGACACGACCCTACACCCCTGCCCTCGAGCCAGCAGTAGAGGGGTGGTTCGAGCCTCTTTGAGCTGGCCGGTCGCAACGCCTCGGCCGCCCGTCACATGCAGGTGTTGCAGCTTGCGCGCGGTGCAATGATGGGCGGCGCGCCCGCCCCGTCACCGCCGAGCGGGTTCGCCGGAACGCTCTGGAGCGGGATCGCCGCGCCGTTGGAGCGGCCGCCCCTGGTGATTGCGCCGCCCGCCATCCCGGAGCAAACAGGGCCGCCGGACTGCGTGGTCACCTCGACGGCGCACTCCGGTGCCGGGTCGCTGCGCCAGTGCCTCGTCGGCGCGGGATCCGGGGATGCCGTGGGCTTCGACCCGGCCCTGTTCTCGCGTAACCAACCCGGGATGATCCGCCTCCAGGGCGCGCTGCCGCTCGACAGCGGCGTCACCGTCGACGGCGCAGGCGGCGTCGTCCTCGACGGTGGCGGGACCGCTGGCACGAGCTTCACGTTCGTCACAGACGGCGGAACGACGGGGGTGACCATCCGTGGGCTACAGATCCGAGGATTCCAGATGGGCCTCTTCGTCAGCGGGGGCGGCGGCCACACGATCGAGGGCAACGTGATCGGCGGCAACGTCTTCGATCTCACGCTGGCCGTGACAAGCGGTAACCGTGTCGCTGGGAACTACGTCGGCCTCGATGCGACGGGGACGAAGCTCGCCTACGACCCCGGCTCGCCGCAGCCCCTGTCGAACACGAGCTCTGGTCGGTCGTCCGATCTCTCGAGCTGTACCACCCGAAGGATGGATGTGTTCCGGCCGCAGATGGGCGACGCGACACGCGGCGACAGCGTTCTGTAGGTTGGGTCTCACCGGAGGTGGATGTGAGACCGACCACGCCAACCGGGCGGTTATGGGGAGTCGCTGTCGCTCTCGGACTCATCGCCGCCTGCGGCGGGCCCGGTTCCGCCGAGGACACCACGACCACCTCCTCCTCTGCCACTACCAGCACGACCTCGACCACCACCACGACGACGACTACGACGCTGCCGCCGACGACGACGACCACGCTCCCGCCGGTGATCCCGGTGGTGGGGTGGGACATCGAAGGTGTCCGGACGGTCTCGGTGGAGATCGAGTTCAACTATCCGGAGCATTCCGCGGAGCTCCACAGCGTTGTGGACCGGGCGCTGCGACAGATCGGACTGACCCCCGGCCGAGATGCTGACGCCGAACTCAGCTTCGACCTCGAGGGGACGGGGATATCGGCTCAGTACACCAACGTGGGCCGTTGCTACACCGGGGCCCGGCTGCGCGGCACCGCCCACCTGACCGCCGGAGGGTTGCCCGACCTGCGAGCGTCGATCGATGGCAACATGCCCACCCCCGGCCTCATCTATGAGCACGAGTGCGGGAGCGATGCCGTGGACGCGCCGTTCGACGACGCCTTCGACGTGGCTTTGATCGGCGCCATGACGGCGTTGTTCGGCCCGGCCTCGGTGCCCCACCTTTCCGAGGTGGTGAGTCGGTTCTATGATGGCGACCCCAGCCGGACGGCGATAGAGGCCTATCGGCGCCTGGACTACGACGCTATCCCGATCTTCCGCCAGTACGAGTTCCTCGACGCGGTGCTGGGGTCCCTCGTCGGCGCGGTCCAGTATCCGACCTCGGACGCCTACATCCGTGTCGCCCGGAGTGTCCTCCTCGACTATTCCCCCACGGACTTCGGGTTCTCCGATGCACAGGACCTCGAGGCGTGGGGTAGCTGGCTGGTGGGCTGGGCGGCGGAGCAAGCCACCTCGACCGATGCCACGAACGTACGCGGCCTGCGGGTCGGTGACTGCCTGAACGACAGGCCGTTTTCGAAAACTTCGGTGGTCAAGGTTTCGTGCGCCGATCCACACGACCGCGAGGTCTACTTCGCCTTCGACCTGGCCGACGGGCCCTACCCCGGAGAGTTCGCTCTGGAGGAAGCCGCCTGGGGCCGTTGTTTGGATGTCTTTGACCTGCTGTTCGGCTCAGGTTCGGAACTGTGGGTGGGTCTATTGACGCCGACGGAGGCGACCTGGGCTCTGGGCGACCGCACGGTTCACTGCGCAGTTGGCGGTGACGAGCGGACTGTTGGCTCCGTCCTCAGTGGTGACGATTGACCGTCGAGGCACGCGGGCCCTCCCGCCGGGCGCTGGTGTCGCGCCCGGCGTGACGACCGAGCGTGCCGCACTCCCTCGGTCCGTAATATGAGGGAGTGATGGGAGCTCGGGGGCCAGACGAATCCGGCTATGTGCTGCGAGATGGTGTCCGCATTTACTGGGAGACCTACGGGCGTGGTCCGGCAACGATCCTCATGCTCCCGACGTGGTCGGTCCTCGACTCGGCGCACGGCCGTTTTCAGTTGATCGATCTGTCGCGCCACTATCGGGTGGTCACCTTCGACCCACGCGGTAACGGCCGTTCCGATCGGCCCACCGGCGGCTCCGCGTATGCGGGCGGGGAGTTCGTCGCCGACGCGGTGGCGGTGCTGGACGCTACGGGGACCGACCGGGCGGTGATCGTCGCCTGTTCGCTCGCCACCAACTGGCTGCTGCGCCTCGCCGCCGACCATCCGGACCGGGTGCTGGGGGCTGTAGCCAGCGGCACCGGCCTGCCCTTGGCGCCGGGTCACGATCCCCCTGAGTTGGGCCCCTTTCTGGAGCCGTACCAGTCCACCCAGGGCTGGGCGAAGTTCAACGCCGACTACTGGCGAACGGACTACGAAGACTTCCTCCGATTCTTTTTCTCGCAGGTGTGGACCGAAGCGCACTCGGAGGGGATCATCGATGCGTGCGTGGCCAACGGTCTGCAGACGACGCCGGAGACGCTGATCGATACCATCGGCGCCAACCCGATGACCGACGCGGAGGCGATCGACCTCATCCGTCGCACGCGTTGCCCGTGGTTGGTGGTCCATGGTGACGGGGACGCGCTGCAGCCGCACGCGCGCGGTCAGCGCCTGGCGGCGGAGGCCAACGCCAGCCTGGTGACGCTGGCCGGCGCTGGCCACTGCTCTGCGAACCGGGACCCGGTCCGCTTCAACCTGCTGATCCGCGAGTTCACCGACGAGATCCTGCCATGGCGCTCCCGGCGGCGGATCTGGACACGAGCTCCCCACCGGCAGCGCAGGGTGCTGTTCGTGCCGGGCGGGCCCGACGCGGCTGGTCGCGACCTGCTGATCGCGCACGCTCTGCGCTCCCGTCGACCTGATGTCCGCATCGACTGGCTGGCCGCCGAGCCGGCACGGACGGTGCTGACCGACCACGGCGAAGCAGTCCTTCCGGCCAGCGCCAACCTGCCTGACCCGGCGGACCGTGGCACGGACGCGTTCCGTGCGTGGCGCGAGAACGACGAGGATCACTTCCTGAGCTTCATGATCCTCAACGATCTGGCCGACGAGGAGCCGCTCGACCTCGTGGTTGCGGACGGCGCCTGGGGGATCGACCATCATCTCCACGAGAACCCCGAGCTCAAGCGCTTCGCCTATGGGTGGCTGACGGACAGCGTCGGCTGGGTGCCCGAACCAGAGGCCGACGGGCGGCGGCGCTACCTGATGACCGATGCCAACGTCGAGATGCTCGAGCAGGTGGAGCGCTACCCGCGTATCCGCGACCGCGCCTTGTTCATTGGCACGCCCGAAGATATACCGCCTGTGACGTTCGGCGCCGATCTGCCGGAAATCCGGACATGGGCGGCAGAACGCTTCACGTTTACCGGACCGGTCGCTGACGGCGGGGCCGAGCGCGCCGCCGTCCGCCTGGCAGAGCTTCTGTAGCCCTACGCGGTTCCCGGGTACCCCTGATCTGGCTACGACGGGATCTGTTCGTGGCGCGCTCGGCGGGGGCGGCGCTGGATCAGCGTCTTGCCGGTGAGCACGGCGAAGAAGAACACGATCGGCATCAGGGCCATCGTCGCCGAGGCCGCGGTGTCCAGGTGGTAGGAGATGATGAGACCGGACACCACCGAAACCAGGCCGATGATGGCCGCCGTCGCCATCATCGCCGGAACGCGCCTCACCAATAGCGCTGCCGTCGCCGGGGGCCCCACGATCAAGCCGAGGACGAGGAGGGTGCCGACCGCCCGAAACGAGGTGACGATCACCAGGGTGATCAGTCCGAGCAGGACGAAGTGGGCGAGTCCGGGGCGCAGTCCGAAGAGGCGCGCCTTGGCCTCGTTGAACGAGAGGACGAGGAAGGGCCGATAGAACGCGATCGATGCGGCGAGGACGACACCGACGGTGATCGCCAGGAGCCGGATGTCACCATCGGACACCCCGAGGGCGTCGCCGAACAGGATCGCCGTCAGGCTTCCCCGATACGACGCCGACCTCGAGATGATGATCACCCCCAACGCCAGCATCCCGACGAACAGCAGGCCGATGCTGGTGTCCTCCGAGAACGTCGTCTGGCGGTGCACCAGATTGATACCGGCGATCATGACCACGGCGGCACCGATGGCCCCGAGCGTGGGGTCGAACCCCAAGAGGACGGCGAGGGCGATCCCCGGGATCACGCCGTGTACCAGGGCGTCGCCGAGAAACGTCATGCCCCGGATCACCACCCAGGTGCCCACCAGGGCAGAGCCTACGGCCGCGAGGATGCCGCCAAGCAGCGCCTTCTGCTGCAGGGCGAGGCGGAACGGGTCGGTCAGCCAGTCCATTCGGCCGTCAGGGTACGCGCCGCCGTAGAAGTTCCGCTCACGAAAGGGCCTCCACGATCGTCGTCGCCGCGAACCGGAGGAGTCCGAGCAGCGTCCCGGTCTCGCTCCCGGGTTCACCAAGGGAATCTGTGGTGAGCGAGATCACGCGAACCTCGTGGGGTACTTCGGCGGCGATGGCTTCGGCGAGGTCGGTCGTGTCTCCGGCCTCGGTGAAGATGGCAGGAACCCCGGTGCTGGTGATCAGGGCCACCAGCCCGGCGATGTCTGCCGAACTGGGAGCGCCGTGGGTGTCCCCTCCCGGGATCACCGTTCCCAGCACGAGAAAGCCGTAGCGATCGGAGAAGTATCCGAGCGAGTGGTGGTTGGTCACCAGAAGCCGACGATCTGCCGGCACCGCAGCGACTATGTCCCGAATCTCCTGGTCGAGGGTCAGGAACTCGGCGGCCGCGTCGGAGGCACGGGCCTCCCAGCCACCCGACGGGACGAAACCCTCGAGAGGCAGGGCGATGATCATGAGCGCATCGGCGACGCGCACCGGGTCCATCCACATGTGAGGGTCCAGCTCGTCGTGATCGGGGTCGTGGCTGTCGTCCTCTTCCTCTTGATCGGGCTCATGGCCCTCCACTTCATCGCTCGGCTCGAAGGGGAGTGGGTCCAGCGCCGGGGCCAGCCACACGATGGGGACGCCCTGGCCCTCTACCGACTCGAGCGCGGCCTCGAGGCCCTCTTCCAGTCCGAGACCGAATGCCACCACCAGATCGGCCTCTTGCAGGATCTCGAGCTGCCGGGCGGACGGGCTGAAGTCGTGTGGGTCGGCGCCCGGAGGCATGATCGACACGACCTCGCCGGCATCGCCCACCACCATGCGCGCCAGGTCGGCGGCGATGGTGGTCGTGGCCACCACGCTCACCCGGCCGGCGGGGGCATCCGTCGGCGTGGTGGTGGAGCCGCCACAGGCGCTGGCGATCAGCGCTAGTGACACGGCGACTCGCGCGATTGACCTCATCTCATCTCCCCGTCTAGAATGAGAACCAGTATCAAGACCAGGTAGGAAGGTAACGCGGGGCGCGTGACTACGCAAACGACACACACCGAGAGACAGGTGGCCGAACGCCTCGGCGTTCGCGGCGAACGCCTGACTTCGGGTCGGCGAGCAGTCGTTCGTCTCCTCGGCCGGGCCGACGGACCCCTCGCCGCGGCTGAGATCCATCGACTGCTCGAGAGCGTCCCGCTGTCGTCGATCTACCGGACTCTGACCGTGCTCCACGAGGCTGGTGTGGTGGCGCCGCACCACACCAGCGGAGTCACGCGATACGAGATCGCCGACTGGCTGGCTGGCCACCACCACCACGTCGTGTGCGGTGAGTGCGGGGCGGTCTCCGATGTGGTCCTTCTCGAGGAGCTGGAGGCGTCGCTGGTGACCGTGGTCGGGGCCGTGGCCTCTCAGTCGGGCTTCATCCATGATGGGCACTCGCTCGAGGTGGAGGGAACGTGTCCGGCGTGTCAGTGACCTCTGCCGTCGTCGCCGAGCGGCTCGTCCTCGCATACGGCCGGACGGTTGCCCTCACCGAGTCGTCCTTCGTCATCCCCTCGGGCGCGGTCACGGCCGTGATCGGGCCGAACGGGTCGGGCAAGTCGACGGTGTTAAACGCGGTCGCCGGCCTGATGAAGCCGGCGTCTGGGCGGCTTGAATTGGTCCGGAGGAATGGGCGGGCACCCGGCGTCGCCTATGTGATGCAGGCCACCAAAGTGAACGAAGCCCTACCGGTCACCGCCGGCGAGGTGGTGGCGATGGGTCGTTACCCCGGCAAAGGGATGTGGCGACGGTTCGCTGCGGCCGATCGGCACGCCATCGATCAGGCCACTTCGGCGATGGCCCTGGGAGATCTCGCAGGCCGGCACTACGGCCGTCTGTCGGGTGGTCAGCGTCAGCGGGTGCTGGTGGCGCAGGGTCTCGCCCAGGACCACGACATCCTGCTGCTCGACGAACCGCTGTCCGGCCTGGACATGCCGTCGGCCGAACGGATCGATGCCGTCATCCACGACGAATACCGACTGGGCCGGACGGTGGTCGTGAGTACCCATGATCTCGCCGAAGCGAGGGTCGCCGATCACGTACTGCTGCTGTCGGGCCGAGTCGTCGCCTCGGGGCCTCCCGAGGCGGTGCTCACCGCCGAGCACCTGACCGCCGCATACGGCCCCAGCCTCCTGCATGTCGAGGCATTTGGCCTGCTCATCGACGACCCCGGGCACCGCCCGGTACCCGGGAGGCACGTGCACCGCGACCGCAGCATCCACGTAGAAGGCCCTGGGGCAGACCTGCACGGTGAGGGAGTAGCGAGTAGCGAGTAGCGAGTAGCGAGTAGCGAGTAGCGAGGGAGTCAGGTCCAACGCTCAACGCAGGACGCTTCTTGCGTTGAGCGTTGAGCGTTACGCGTTCCTCCAGGCGAAGCGTGGGGAGCAACGCCCTATCCTCCGCCCTTCCCATGTACGGGTACGACCACCAGGCGATCGAGCAGAAGTGGCAGGCACGCTGGGCCGACGAGCGCGTCCATCGCACGCCGAACCCAGGCGACGACGACTTCGACCCGGCTCGACCAAAGATGTACGTGCTCGACATGTTCCCGTACCCCTCCGGCGAGGGGCTCCATGTCGGCCACGCGGTCGGCTACATCGGGACCGACATCTTCTCGCGCTACAAGCGGATGCGTGGCTACGCGGTCCTGCACCCGATGGGGTTCGACTCCTTTGGCCTTCCCGCCGAGCAGTACGCGGTCGAGACTGGCGTGCATCCACGCCTCACCTCGCAACGCAACGAGTCGAATTACGTCCGTCAGTTGACGTCCTTCGCCCTGTCGTACGACTGGGAGCGCTGCTTCTCCACCACCGACCCCGACTACTACCGGTGGACCCAGTGGATCTTCCTGCGGCTGTTCGACTCGTGGTTCGACCCCGACGCCGGCAAGGCTCGTCCCATTGCCGAGTTGGTCGCCGCCCTCGAGGCGGATGACCGTGACGCCGATGGCCAGCCCTGGTCCGAGTTCGACGAGGGGGCGCGTCGTCGCTATCTCGACGACCGGCGCCTCGCCTACATCGACGAGGTGATGGTCAACTGGTGCCCGGGCCTGGGGACGGTGCTGGCCAACGAGGAGGTGACCCGGGACGGGCGGTCCGACCGGGGCAACTTTCCGGTCTACCGCAGACCGCTCCGGCAGTGGATGCTGCGGATCACCGCCTATGCCGACCGCCTCGTGGAGGACCTGGCGCTGCTCGACTGGCCCGAATCGGTCAAGACGATGCAGACCAATTGGATCGGGAGGAGTGAAGGAGCCCGCATCTGGTTCCCGGTGGAGGATTCCGGCTCGGCGGTTGAGGTCTTCACCACCCGCCACGACACGGTCTTCGGTGCCACCTACATGGTGCTGGCTCCGGAGCACCCCATGGTCGACGAGCTCACCGTGGACACATGGCCGACGGGCACCCCGGAGCGGTGGACCGGCGGCCACGCCACCCCGATCGAAGCCGTCGAGGGCTATCGCACCCGGGCCGAGGCGACCCCCGACCGGGATCGGCTCGCCGACCAGCGCGAGAAGACCGGTGTGTTCAC
Source organism: Acidimicrobiia bacterium (assembly GCA_040902765.1). Lineage (NCBI taxonomy): Bacteria > Bacillati > Actinomycetota > Acidimicrobiia > Acidimicrobiia bacterium. Next base: position 65,065 of record JBBDWO010000028.1, read on the forward strand.
CGGCTCCTACTGCATCAACCCCGCCACGGGTGAGCGGATCCCCGTGTTCATCGCCGACTACGTGCTCATGGGATACGGCACCGGGGCGATCATGGCGGTGCCGGGTCAGGACGAACGCGACTGGGAATTCGCCAGGCTCTTCGATCTGGCGATCGTTCGCACCGTGCAGCCCCCGGACGACTTCGATGGGGACGCCTACCTGGGCGACGGCCCGGCCATCAACAGCGGATTCCTCGACGGATTGGGCGTGGAGGAGGCGAAGGCGGAGACGGCCCGGTGGCTCGTTTCGGAGGGTCATGGTGAGCCCGCCGTCTCGTACAAGCTGCGTGACTGGCTGTTCAGCCGGCAGCGGTACTGGGGCGAGCCGATCCCCATCCTGCACGGGCCCGACGGCGAACTCCGCCCCCTCGCCGACGAGGATCTGCCGCTGACCCTTCCCGAGATCGACGACTTCCGTCCGTCGGCGTCCGATGAGGAGGATGCCGACCCGGTGCCGGCATTGGCGCGCGTTCCCGAGGCATGGCGCGTGGTGGAGATCGATGGGGTTCGGTACGAGCGGGAGCTCAACACGATGCCGCAGTGGGCGGGGTCGTGCTGGTACTACTTGCGATTCGCCGACCCGCACAATGCCGAGCGGTTCGTTGGCGAGGATGCGGAGCGGTACTGGATGGGGGAGACCGGCGTCGACCTGTACGTCGGCGGCGTCGAGCACGGCGTCCTCCACCTGCTGTATGTCCGCTTCTGGCACAAGCTGCTGTTCGACCTCGGGTATGTCTCCACGGTGGAGCCCTTCCGGCGCCTGTTCAACCAGGGGATCATCCAGGCCGACGCCTTCATGGACGAACGCGGCATGTGGGTGCCGGCGGAGAAGGTCGAGCTCGGCGACGGGGTGTACCTGTACGAGGGTCGCGAGGTGACCCGGGTCGAGGGGCGGATGGGCAAGTCGAAGAAGAACTCGGTCTCACCCGACGAGTTCTTCTACGTCTACGGCATCGACACTCTGCGCCTCTACGAGATGTTCATGGGCCCACTCGATCAGGCGAAGCCGTGGACGACGCGGGACATCGTCGGCGTGACGAGGTTCCTGCAGCGGGTGTGGCGCAACTTTATCGACGCCGACACCGGCGAGCTCCTGGTCGTCGATGCCGAGCCGGACGACGGTCTCGCCCGGTCGATGCACCGGACCATCCGGGCGGTGACCGAGGACATGGAGCACCTGCGCTTCAACACCGCCATCGCCAGGCTGTTCGAGCTGAACAACGAGCTGGTCGCCCTGGACCGCGTACCGCGGACGGTGGCCGAAGCGTTCGTGCTGCTGCTCAGCCCGATCGCCCCGCACGTGGCCGAAGAGTTGTGGGAGCGGCTCGGTCACGACGGGTCGATCCTCGCCGCGTCGTGGCCGACCTTCGACCCCGATCTCGCCATGGACGAGACCGTGACCCTCGTCGTTCAGGTCAACGGCAAGGTGCGCGATCGCATCGAGGTCGATGCCGGGATCGACGAGGACGAAGCGACCCGACTCGCCCTCGCATCGGAGAAGGTCGCCGCCGCGCTCGGGGGCGCCGAGCCATCGCGGGTGATCGCACGACCTCCGAAGCTGGTGAACGTGGTCGTGGCGTGAGGAGGTCCGCCGCTGACCTGATTCGGGCCGGCGGCATCGATCCTCGCTCGCTCGCCGGTGTGCTGACCCGGGTGGATCCGGAACGGGTTCCGGTGCGGGCTGCACGCCGCTGGTTTCGGGTGTTCTGGGCGCCGTGGGTGACGGCCATGGCGCTCCCGTGGGGCATCTACCTCCATCCGAACCGACTCTCCGACGAGCCCGAGCGGCTGGGGCGATTGATGGTCCACGAGCTCACCCACATCGACCAATGGCGCCGTCTCGGTCCCATCGGCTGGTCGAGGGAGTACCTCGGTGGGTACCGGCGCGGCCGGCGCCGCGGGCTGTCGCGCCAGGAGGCGTACCGTGCCATCCCCCTCGAGGTGGAGGCGCGCGACATCGCCGATCGCCATGGATGAGCCTCGCCCGTGGCGGGTGAGGGACGCGGTGGCGGTGTTCGTAGCCGGTACGGCCGCGGCGACCGCCGCCTACCTGGCGGTCGGTGACGCCACGGTGCTCGCCGTCTTCGGCGTGATCATTCCCGCACAACTGGTCGGCATCGTCCTGGCCCTCGCCGCGCTTGCCCCGCGCCGGCAGCCGTGGCGGCAGTCCTTTCGCTGGTCGGCCCACTGGAGCGACCTCGTCGGACTGCCCATCGGCCTCGGGATCCAGGTGGTGCTCGCTCTCGTGGTGGCGTCGATCGCCCGTTCCGTGGACATCGAGATACCGACACAGGAGGTCATCGACTCGGCGGCGGCCGCCGCCACCTGGTTCGAGTGGACCCTGGTGGCCGTCGGCATCGTCGTCCTGGGACCGCTCGTGGAGGAGGTGCTCTTCCGCGGGGTGTTGTTGGGCGCACTGGAGCGGCGCTCCAGGTTCGTCGCGGTGTATGGCAGCGCCCTGCTGTTCGCCTCAGCACACGCGCTCGATTCCGCGGCGTGGCTCATGCTCCCGAGCCTGTTCGTTCTCGGCGTCGTCCTCGGGTACGAGGTGCTTCGGACCGGTCGACTGGGGCGCGTCGTCGCCATCCACGCCGGCTTCAACTTCCTGGCCCTGGTGGGGCTCATCGTCGACTGACCCGTACGGTCCCCCTTCCGTACGGGCCGGAGCGCTGATACAAGCTGGGACATGGATCGGTCCTGGCTCGCCGGAGCCTCCCTCGCCTCGCTCGCCGTCGTCGGGGCGTTGATCCTCTGGCCGTCACCGCAGGCCCCACCGGTGGTCGAACGGCTCACGACACCGGCTCGCACGGCGACGCCGGGGACGATCGTCGTCCATGTGTCGGGCGCCGTGGCACGGCCCGGGCTAATCGCGCTGCCGGAAGGAGCGCGGGTCGCCGATGCCATCGCCGCAGCAGGGGGTGCCCTGCCGTCGGCGTCGCTGACGGCACTCAACCTTGCTGCTCCGGTGGCCGGTGGCCATCGGGTCGTCGTGCCGGAGGAGGGAACGTCCCCCGGCGCCGCCGGTGGAACCGGAGGACCGATCTCGGTGAACCTCGCCACTGCAGACGAGCTGGAGGGACTGCCAGGCGTCGGCCCCGTGCTGGCCCAGCGGATCGTCGAGCATCGGGAGCGGTACGGACCGTTCGGGGTCGTCGAGGACCTGCTCGACGTCACCGGAATCGGGGAGGCGAAGCTGGCCGCGATCCGCGACCACATCACCGTGCCGTGACTCGCCGGGTCGCGGCGGTGCAGGATCTTCCCGCGGTGGTCGCCGCCTGCGGATCGGTGACCGGGGCGTTGGCGGCTCCGGTGTCGGCACTCGGGGTATCGATCGTCGGGGTCATCACGCTGGTGTGGTGCGTGAAGGCACGCCAGCGGCTGGTCGCTCTGGGTGCCGCCGCCTTCCTCGCCGGGGCGATGTCGGCAGTGGCGGCCCACGGGCGAATCGCCGGGACCCTGGAGGCGCCGCTGCCAGAAGGCCCGGTTCGCATCGTGGGGACCATCGTGTCGGCACCGGCGCGGGTCGTGATCGCCCCGGATCACCTGCTCGGTCCGTCGGGTTGGGAGCCGTGGCGTGGACCCAGGGTGCAGGTCGCCGGGCTGGAGGCAGCGGACGTCGGTGACCGCTTCGTCCTCTCCGGCGACCTCCGTCGTCGGCCCCGAGTGCAACTCGGGGGCCCGGTCGCCGGCGACCTCCGGGTGCTGGATGGGTGGCGACTCGCCCCTTCGGCCAATCCGGTCGTGGTGGCGGCGAATGCGCTGAGGTCGCGGGTCGAGTCCGGGCTGCGCCCGGTGGTGCATCGCCCCGAGGGGGCCCTTGTGTCGGGGTTCCTCATCGGTGATGTCCGCCGATTGCCACCCGACGACTACGAGGCGCTCCGTCTGGCCGGCTTGAGCCACTTCGTGGTCGTGTCGGGGAGCAACGTCGCCTTGTTCCTCGCAGCGCTCTGGCTGGCCACAGGGCCGCTCGGGTGGTCGCCACATCGAAGGATCGTGGTAGGTCTCGTCGGGGTCGTCGTGTTCGCCGTCGTCACCCGATGGGAGCCGTCCGTCCTGCGCGCCTCGGCCATGGCCGTTGCCGTGCTTGGCGCCCGCCTGGTCGGATGGCATGTCAGCGCGCTCCGGGCGCTGTCTCTGGCGGTCACGACGCTGGTCGTCGCCACGGGGAGCATCGTGTACGACGTGGGCTTTCAGTTGTCGGTGGCGGCCACCGCCGGCATCGTCCTCGGCGCGTCCCTGTGGGTGGGGCGCCGTCCGCTCTGGCTGTGGGCTTCGCTCGGGGCGTCGCTCTCCGCACAGGTGGCCGTGGCTCCCATCCTGCTTGGTCACTTCGGCTCGATCCCGATTGTGAGTCCCCTGACCAATCTCGTGTCGGCTCCCCTTGTCGCCGTGGCCACCATGACGGGTGGGGTCGGCGCCGTTGCGGGCGCATGGCCTCTCGTGGAGATCGCCGCGGCGGTGGCCGGTGTCGTCCTGGTGGTCGCCCGCGCCGGGGCCGAGGTGGGCCAGATCGGCTGGGTGGGTTTCCTCCTGTCGTTGGCCGTCCTGGGGGTGGCGTGGCGTCACCGGGGCCTACGCGGTCCGGTCGCCTTGATCTCGGTGGTGGCGGTGGGGCTGTCGTTGGTACCGGCGGGACCCCCGGACCGACCGGTGGTCCGGTTCCTCGACGTCGGGCAGGGTGACGCGACGCTGTTCCAAGGCCCCGGCGGCGAGACGATCCTCCTCGATGGTGGGTTGGATCCGCGGATCCTCCGATCCCACCTGCGCCAGCGAGGTGTCCGCCGGATCGATCTGCTCGTGATCACCCACCGTCATGCCGACCACTCGGCCGGCCTCGTGGGTATCACCCGTACCGTCCCGGTCGCCCGGGTCTGGCATCCCCCGCAACTCGGCGAGTCGTCGCCACTGGATGTGGTGGTCGACGAGGTCGTGGGCTCGGGGGCGCTCGCCGAGGTGCCGTCGGTGGGGGATCGGGTCGGTGTCGGCGAGTTCGAGATCACCGTGCTCGGCCCGCTCCGTCGCTACGCCTCTCCCAACGATGGATCGATCGTGCTGCTGGTAGAAGCGCGCGGGCACCGCGTCCTCATGACGGGGGACATCGAGGCGATCGCCCAGGCCGAGCTGGGCCCGATCTCCGCCGATGTGATGAAGGTTCCCCATCAGGGTGCGGCGACCTCGTCCCTGGAGTGGCTGAAGGCGAGCCGCCCGGCGGTGGCGGTGATCAGTGTCGGTCCCAACACCTTCGGGCATCCGAGCCAGGACGTGATCGGCGTACTCGAGGGTGCCGGCGCGGTGGTCCGGCGCACCGACCTGGAGGGAACGATCACGATCCTGCTCGACCGATCACCGGCGCTAGCGTCGGTGCCGTGAAGCGGTTTCATCTCGTTCAGGGTCGCAAAGAGGCATCGGCCGGCGAACGACATGACATGGTCGAGCGGGCTCATCGGATCCTCGCCGCTGCCGATGCGTCGTCGATCGACCGCTTCGACATTCCCGGCCGCGCCTCCGGGGAGCAGGCTGAGGAATCCGGGCTGCGGCCCGAGGTTGAGCGGCTGGTGCCAACCCTGCAGAGTGGATCACTGTTCGGTGGCATCGTCGGCGTCGTCGTGGTCGACGCGCAGAACCTGCTCAAGCACGAGGGTGAGGTGATCGCCGAGCTCCTGACGACCGTGGATCCGGAGCAGGTGGCGGTCGTCCTGGTTGCGATCGGCGCCACGCCGTCACCGATCCTGCGGCTGGCGAAGGCCGAAGGCGAGGTGCACACCGTCAAGGCGCTGACCGAGCGCGACATGACCTCGCGTCTGGGCGAGATGGCCCGAGAGCGACGGATGCGTCTCGAACCGGCGGCAGCGGCAGCGCTCCTCCAGGGGTTCGGCAGTGACGTCGGCGCGCTCGCCGGTGCTCTCGATCAGCTCGCTGCGGTGTCGGGACCGATCACCGCCGACGACGTGGTCGGTCGGTTCAAGAACCGTCCCGAGGAGCCGGCGTACCTGTACGTCGATGCGCTGTCGAGCGGGGACGTGGGCACCGCCCTCAGGAGGCTGTCGGCGTTTCTCACCCATGGCCACCCGCTGGTGCTGCTCTCCGCCGTCGAGGCCGACCTGAAGCGCAAGGCGCTGGCCGCTACCGCCGGGTCACTCGACGAGTTCGCCGGTTGGGCGGGTGGTGGCCCCGACTACTACCCGAACAAGAAGGCGTGGCAGGCCCGGTCGTCGGTGTCCGAGGACGATCTCCACCGGGCGTTTCACGCACTCGCCCGAGCCGACATCACCCTCAAGACGGAGCCCGAGACCACCCACCGCCCGACGCTGGAACGCCTCACGGTCGCACTGGCCCGCTGGTACGGCTGACGGAGGGGCGAGGGCCGAGGGGCGAGGGGCGAGTAGCGAGGGGCGAGGGGCGAGTAGCGAGGGGCGGGTCTTGCGAATTGCGAATTGCGAATTGCGAATCGCGCCCTACGCCTCGTAGGGCGTTATCGACACGATCTCGACGCTGAAGACGCCGCTGGGGGCCTCGTACGAGACGGTGTCGCCGACCCGGGCGTCGAGCAGGGCAGCGCCGAGGGGGCTCGACGGCGATGCGAGTGTGTAGCCCTCGACCCGGTTCTCCTGGGTGGCGACGAAGACCCGCATCTCGCCTCCGTCCTCGCGCTTGAGTTCGACCACCGATCCCACCGTCACGGTGTCGCCGTCCTCCACTTCCTGTACGAAGGCGGTGTCCAGGATCGACTGGAGCTTGCGGATCCGCGCTTCCATCAGCCCTTGTTCGTTCTTGGCGGCGTCGTAGTCGGCGTTCTCGCGGATGTCGCCGTGCGAGCGCGCCTCGGCGATGCGCTCGGAGATGAGTCGGCGTCCCTCGGTCGTCAGCTCCTCGAGCTCCTCGACCAGCTTGTGGTGTGCCGAAGGCGTCAGCCAGATCGGATCGTCAGCCATGGGGTTGGCGTGGTGGTCAGGCGCGCGACTGCTTGGCGCGCTTGGCGAGCCGCGACTTCTTCCGGTTCGCCGTGTTGGGGTGCAGGACTCCCATGGCGGCGGCGGTGTCGATGCGCTTCTGGGCTCGGCGCAGGGCCGTCTCGGTGGCCTCGGCGTCGCCGGCGTCAGCGGCGGTGAGGACGGCTTTCACCCGCGTCTTCAGTTCGGTGCGAACCGTCTGATTACGGGCGTGGCGCTTGACCGTCTGACGGTTGCGCTTGATCTGTGACTCGATGTTGGCCATGGTGAAACGCCCATCGGGGTGGGGGAATGCGGCACGATAGCAGGCCCGGGAGTGACGGTACAATGCGCCGCCGTCCCTCCGGAGAATCGTGCCGGACCGCTCACGCATCCGCAACTTCTGCATCATCGCGCATATCGACCACGGCAAATCGACCCTCGCCGACCGTCTGCTCGAGCGCACCGGTGCCCTGACCGAGCGCGAGATGCGCGAGCAGGTGCTCGATTCCATGGACCTCGAGCGTGAGCGCGGCATCACCATCAAGGCCCAGGCGGTTCGTCTGAACTATCGGCGCCCCGACGGTGACGAGTTCATTCTCAACCTCATCGATACCCCCGGTCACGTCGACTTCTCGTACGAGGTGTCGCGCAGCCTGGCGGCCTGCGAAGGGGCGATCCTCCTCGTGGATGCCGCCCAGGGAGTGGAGGCGCAGACCCTGGCCAACGCCTACCTCGCCATCGAAGGGGGCCTCGAGGTCGTCCCGGTGGTCAACAAGGTGGACCTTCCCGCGGCCGACCCCGACCGGGTCGCCGCCGAAGTGGCCGGAGTCCTCGGTGTGTCGGTCGACGAGGTGCTGAGGGTGTCGGCGAAGACCGGAGAGGGCGTCGATGAACTCCTCGAGGCCATCGTCGAACGCTTGCCGGCACCAGCGCCCGCAGAGGTCGACACCCTGCGGGCCCTCGTGTTCGACTCGTACTACGACCCTTACCGGGGGGTGGTCTGCTACCTGCGGGTGACCGATGGCGTCCTCGCCACCGGGGATCCGCTGCGCTTCATGATCTCGGGCGAAGACCTTCCCGCCGACGAGGTCGGGGTGCTCACCCCCAAGGCGGTGCCGGTCTCGAGGCTCGGCGAAGGGGAGGTCGGATACGTGATCACCGGCGTCAAGGAGGTCGACCGGATCAGGGTGGGCGACACCGTCACCCGTCGGGATCGGCCCGCCTCCGCCCCGCTCCCCGGGTATCGCGAGCCCAAGCCGATGGTGTTCAGCGGTCTGTTCCCCACGGACGGCGACGACTTCGAGCGGCTGCGCGAGGCCCTGGAGAAACTGCGCCTCAACGACGCGGCCCTCGTCTTCGAACCGGAGACCTCGCATGCGCTCGGGTTCGGGTTCCGGTGCGGGTTCCTCGGACTGCTCCACATGGAGATCGTCCGTGAGCGGCTGGAGCGTGAGTACGACCTGGATCTGGTGGCTACCGCGCCGTCCGTGGCCTACAGCGTGTCGCTCACCGATGGCAGGGAGATCGAGATTCGCAGCCCGCAGGATCTTCCCGAGTCCACCCACCGCTCGGGGATTCGAGAGCCGATGCTGCGCGTGATGGTCCTCACGCCGTCGGAGTACGTCGGTACGGTGATGGAACTGTTGCAAGAGCATCGGGGGACCCTCGGGACCATGCAGTACCTTTCTCCCGAGCGGGTCGAACTCGTCTACCGGGTTCCGTTGGCCGAGATCATCTTCGGGTTCTTCGATCAGCTCAAGTCGAGGACGCGCGGGTACGCCTCACTCGACTACGAGCCCGACGGCTACGAGGTGGCCGACCTGCTCCGGGTGGACATCCTGCTCAACGGGACACCGGTGGATGCCTTCTCGTCGATCGTGCACAGGGACAAGGCGTATGACTACGGCCGTCGGCTCGTCGAGAGCCTGCGCCAGATCATCCCCAGGCAGATGTTCGACGTCCCCATCCAGGCGGCCGCCGGGTCGAGGATCATCGCCCGCGAGACGGTCAAGGCGAAGCGTAAGGACGTCATCGCCAAATGCTACGGCGGTGACATCACCCGCAAGCGAAAGCTGCTGGAACGCCAGAAAGAAGGCAAGAAGCGCATGAAGATGCTCGGGTCCGTCGAGGTGCCCCAGGAGGCGTTCATCGCGGTCCTCCGCGTCGATGCCGACTGAGGGCACGCCGGCACCGGATTCCCCCGAGGTGGCAGACGCCGCCGGGGGGTTACTCGGCGCCTACGTGCATCTCCCGTTCTGCCATCGGGTGTGCCCCTACTGCGACTTCGCCGTCACCGAAGGGGCGGAGGCGGCGGCGGTCGATCGGTACCTGACCGCACTCCTGATGGAGATCGGGGCGGCGCCGCGTCGGGATCCGGTGGACGCACTGTTCATCGGTGGCGGCACGCCGAGTGCCCTTCCTCCCCGGCGGATCGGCGAGGTCGTCGACGCGGTGCGTGACCGGGTCGGCCTCGCTCACGGGGCCGAGGTCACCGTGGAGGCGAACCCGGAAGACCTCGACGACGCCCAGATCGAGGGCCTGCGGGCCGCCGGGGCCACCCGGCTCTCCGTGGGTGTGCAGTCGTTCGACGACACCGTGCTGCAGTACCTGGGCAGGCGACACTCGTCGGCGGAGGCCGAGCGTGCGGTGCTCCTCGCCGTCGAGGCGATGCCGTCGGTCAGCGTGGATCTGATCTTCGGCAGCCCGCCTGAGGAAGCGTCGGCCTGGCAGCGTTCGGTGGACACCGCGCTCCGTTTGGGCATCGCTCACCTGTCGGCGTACGCGCTCACCGTCGAGCCGGGAACACCGCTCGGTCGCGAGGTTGCTGGCGGGAGTCCTGGGCCCGACGACGACGTCGGGGCGGACCGCTATGAGGTCGTGCTCGCCCTCACCGACTCCGCCGGCCTCGTCCGATATGAGACATCGAACTTCGCCGCTCCCGGTCGGGTGTGCCGATACAACCTCATCACCTGGGCGCAGGGCGAGTATCTGGGGTTCGGCAACGGGGCCCACCGGCATGTCGATGGTGTTCGGTCCTGGAACCTGCGGGGGGTGGAACGGTACGTGGCGGCGGTGACGGAGGGGCGGAGCGCGGTTGCTGGAGAGGAGCATCACACGGGGTGGAGCCGCGAGGTCGAGCGGGTCATGCTGGGGTTGCGGCGAGCGGCTGGCGTCGTGCCCGGGGTGGCTGGCCGGGCGTTGCTCGAGTCGGAGGCCGGTGCCGCGTTGCTGGAGGCGAAAGTGCTCGCCCGCCGCGACGACCGGATCGCCGTGACGCGGCCCCTCCTGGGCGACGCGGCGGTGCGAGCCCTCCTGGCACTCGCGCCCCGCGACTGCTAAGGCGGAGGCCCCCTCCTGCTACGATGCGCCGCCACATGCTCGATGACCGCAAGGCGACCATCCTGGCTGCCCTGGTCGAGGACTACATCGACACCGGGGCTCCCGTTTCGTCGCACACCGTGCTGGAGCGTTCCGGCCTCGAGTGTTCCAGCGCCACCGTCCGCAACGACCTGGTCGTGCTGGAGTCCGACGGTTACGTCGCGCAACCGCACACGTCGGCAGGGCGAGTGCCCACGGAGCGGGGCTACCGCTATTACGTCGACCACCTATCGCCGGGTCGGCTCCGTGGCGCAACCCAGTCGCAGATCGAGTCGTTCTTCTCGACGGTCCAGGCCGAGCTCGGTCGCATCCTTCGGGAAACGAGCGACCTGCTCTCCGACATCACCCGGTACCCCGCCATCGTCCTCGGCCCCGGGCTGCGGGGACTCCATCTGCGCGACCTGCATCTCCTCGGCGTCGAGCCCGGGACGGCGCTGTTGATCCTGGTCACCGACACGGGACGAGTTCACCAGGCCGTCCTCAAGGGTGGAATCGCCTGCACGCCCTCCGAGCTGGCGTCGGTCGAGGAGCTGCTGCGCGATCACCTCGTCGGCGGTCCCATCGCCGACGATCCACCGGCGCCGGAGACGGACGGCCTTCCTGCCCCTGCCGTCGGGCTGGTCACGGATGCGATGTCGGCCCTGGCAGCGGCGGCGGCCGGGGGCCGCGACATCTACGTGGGTGGGACCAGCCGCATGGTCGAGTTGTGGGCGGACCTGGCGAAGCTTCACGGCATCCTCTCCCTGGTGGATCGAGAGGCGGCCGTGGCGCTGCTGCTCGACGACCAGGAGGAAGGGACGACGGTCCGCATCGGTCCCGAGACCGGTGTCGCCCAGGACGATCTGGCAGTCGTCTCGACGCCCTACGCGGTGGAGGGCAGCAAGAGCCGTATCGGCGTCCTCGGGCCGCTCCGCATGGACTACCGCCGGACGATTCGGGTGGTCGAGGAAGTGTCGGAGGCGCTCGGCGAGACGCTGAGCGGTTGATCCCGATGAGCGACTACTACACGACCCTGGGGGTACCGCGCGACGCTTCCGAGCAGGACATCAAGCGTGCCTTTCGTCGCATCGCCCGCGAGAGTCATCCGGACGCCAATCCCGGCGAGAGCGCGGCAGCCGAGCGCTTCCGTGAGGCGGCGGAGGCATACGAGGTGTTGTCGGACCCGCAACGGAGAGCTGCCTACGACCGCGGCGACGCCATCGACTTCGGCACTCTGTTCTCGTCGTTCGCCGGAGTCGAGGATCTCCTACAGCGGTTCTTCGGCGGTGGTTTCGGCACCACCGGCGGCGGTGAGCGTCGGCCGAGAGGCGCCGACCTGGTGGCGTCGGTCTCGGTGAGCCTCGCCGAGGTCGCCACCGGAACGGAGCGCACCGTCAAGTTCGCGGCCGCCGTCGGCTGTGAGAGCTGCGGGGGAAGTGGCGGCGCTCCCGGGTCGGAGCCGCTGCGGTGTGAGCGCTGCGGGGGTTCGGGGAGGCTCAGGGTGGCCAGCCAGACGCTGTTCGGCGCGGCGATGTCGGTCGCCGCCTGCGACCGATGCAACGGCCGCGGCTCGGTGGTCACCGATCCGTGCGTCACCTGCCGGGGTCGGGCGTGGGTCGATGGGGAGCGCACCGTAGCCGTCGAGATCCCTCCTGGCATCGGCGACCGAGATCGCCTCCGGGTCAGCGGCTCGGGCCACGCAGGGGGCCCGGGAGAGGGACCTGGAGACTTGTACGTCGACGTCCGGGTCGAACCCGACGAGCGATTCGAACGGCATGGCGCCGACCTCGTCCATCGGGTGTCGATCGGTATCGCCGAGGCTGCGCTCGGAACGACACTGCAGGTGCCCCTCGTCGACCGAGACGCGCCTGAGGAGGTCGACGTCGCTGCGGGGACGCAGTCGGGAACGGTGCTTCGCCTCTCACGCAAGGGTCTTCCACGGCTCGGATCCCGGGGTTCCGGAGACCTGCTCGTCGAGGTCACCGTGAGCGTTCCAGCGGCGCTGACCGCCGAGCAGGAGAAGGCGCTGCGGGTGTTCGCCGACGCCACGGGGGAGCAGCCGAAACCGCCCAAGCGTCGCCGCCGCTAGTCCCCCCAAGGTCCCGACAGGGACGATGAATGCCTGTGTACTCAGAGCGTTCATGTGATAGGCTCTGAGTGTTCGTTTCCTGTGGAGGGGCCGTGGCGAACGCTGATTTCAATGAAACGACCGGCGCTCGGCTGCGCATCATCAGGCGCCAGCGCGGGCTGTCGCTGCAAGACGTACAGCGGCTCTCGGGTGGCGAGTTCAAGGCCGCCGTGCTCGGCGCCTACGAACGCGGCGAGCGGAGCCTCTCGGTGCCGCGGCTCCATCGGCTGGCGCAGTTCTTCCAGGTCCCCGTGGGGCGCTTCTTCCCTGCCGAGGACGGCTCCGGCCGGGACGCGGCCACGATGTCCAACGCCGGAGTCAACATCGACCTGAACCGGGTCGAACGCACGTCGGGGACCGAGTCGGTCATCGTCCAGCGGTTCCTCACTTCGATCCAGCGCATGCGTCAGGACTTCAGCGGCAGCGTCCTCACCATCCGTCGCGACGACCTGCGGCTACTCGCGTTGCTCATCGAGCACAGCGAAGAGGCGTTCGCCGAGCGGATGGAAGAACTCGGCCTCGCCGCCGACTGATCCGCTTCGCCGACGGTCGCAGGACAGCGGCCCGTACCAGGTAACCTCATCCACGTGACGCAGGCCTCCCTCAACGAGGTGACGCTGCGCCTTCCGAGCGACCACCACACGCTGGCTCTGCTCGGTGAGCGCGACGCCCACATCCGTCTCATCGAAGAGGCGTTCCCCGACGCGCGCATCGTGGCCCGCGGAGACGAGGTGCGGCTCTCGGGAACCGAGGTCGGGGTGCGCGATGCGCGCATCGTGATCGAGGAGCTGATCGCGCTGGTGACGGCTGGCCATGCGCTCGACGAGGACGGGGTGCGGCGCGCCATCCACCTCGTCGTCGCCGATGCGGCTCGTCCCACTGACGTCTTCGGGGACGGAGTCGCCGTGGGCCGGGGGAAGGTGATCCGCCCGAAGACGCTCAATCAGAAACACTACGTGGACGCGATTCGACGCAACACGATGGTGTTCGGCATTGGTCCCGCCGGTACCGGTAAGACGTATCTGGGCATGGCGCTCGCCGTGGCCGCCCTGCAGGCCGGCTCGGTCAACCGGTTGGTGCTGACCCGGCCCGCCGTCGAGGCGGGGGAGCGTCTCGGTTTCCTGCCCGGCGACATGGCGGCCAAGGTCGATCCGTACCTGCGGCCGCTCTACGACGCCCTGTACGAGATGCTCGGTCCCGAGGAGACCCACCGGCTCATGGACCGCGGAACCATCGAGGTCGCCCCGCTGGCATACATGCGCGGCCGCACCATCAACGACGCCTTCATCGTGCTCGACGAGGCGCAGAACACCTCTCCCGAGCAGATGAAGATGTTCCTCACCCGACTCGGCTTCAACTCGCAGATGGTGATCACCGGCGACGTCACCCAGGTGGACCTGCCCGCCGGCAAGGCATCGGGTCTCCGCCAGGTTCGCGACATCCTCGCCGACATCCCGGAGGTCGCCTTCGTGACCCTGACTGCCGACGACGTGGTGAGGAATCGGATCGTCGCCACGATCGTCGAGGCGTATCGGCGACACGAAGAGCAACCCGGAGAGCGATGAGGATCCAGACGCGGCTCTCCGGAGCCGCCAAGTTCGGCATCCTGGTCATGGCGGTGGTGTTCACCGCCCTCGGCCTGACCATCGGCCGGGAAACGACCCCCGACGTGCCGGTGCTGCGCATCGGCGAACCGGCGCCACAGACGTTCGTGGCCACCCGCATGGTCACCGTCATCGACGAGGAGGAGACCGCCCGACAGCGTCAGGCCGCCGCGGCGGCGGTCGCCGACATCTACTCCTTCAACGAGGAGGCCACGCAGCTCGCCCTCAGCGACATCAGCCGGTTCTTCAACGAGGCGCGGCGGGTGGCTCGGTTGCCGGTCGAAGAGGAAGATCCGGGGGACGACGAGGAGCCCACCGACACCACTCAACCCGCGGAGGACACCGGCGACGAGGAGACGACGACCACGGCGGCACCCGAACCGCCGCCCCGGAGCGAACAGGCTGCCGAGCTCCGAGCCCTCTACGTCCTTATCCGCGAGGAGACCATCGACACCATCGTCGGCATCGTCAACGACGACCCGGCTCGGGAAGCAGCTGGCGACGAGGCCGTCCTGCCGATCATCCGCCAGTACACGATCAACACGGCGCAGGATCTACTCACCGAGGGCATCACCGTCGTGGAGTTGAACGACTCGCGCGCCGCCATCGTCAACAACCCGCCCCTGTTGCCGCTGGTACCGGACGACCTCCACGAGACCGCTCGCCCTGCGGTCGCCGATCTGGTCGCCAACTTCCTCAGGGCCAACGAAGAGCTCGACACCGAGGCGACCCGGGAGGCACGGGAAGCCGCCGCAGCCGCGGTGCCCGATGCCGAGGTCGAGTACCAACCGGGGCGCGTGGTCGTCCGGGTGGGCGACCTGGTGCAGCCGGTGCACCTGGCTGCGATCCAGGAGTTGGGCCTGCTGGTGCCTCCCGAAGTGTCGGAGGGACTGCGGGCCACGAGCGTTATCGCCGCCATCGTGGTGCTCCTGGGGGCCGTCTTCCTGGCACGGGTCGCCGGGGAGTACTGGCGTCACCCCCGTCTCATCGGGTTGTTCTCGCTCCTCATCGTGCTCGCCGCGGTCGCCAGCCGGGTTCCCGCTTTGGTCGCCCGAGACCGCATCGAGCTCGGCTTCTTGCTACCCGCCGCGCTGTTCGGCTACCTGGCGGCCAACCTGTTCGACACGCGGGTCGCTGCCTTCATGGCGGTGCCGGTGAGTGCGTTCACCGGCCTGGTCACGGCCGATCTCGCCCTCACCGTGTTCGCCGGGCTCGCCACGCTCGCACCGATCCCTCTGGTGTCGGCGGTGGCGTCGCGTTCCCAGCTCAACATGGCCGTCGTGTTCTCGGCGGCCATGCAGGTGCCCATGGCGGCGGCCCTGGCCTGGAGGTTCTATGGCGAGGATGCGATATGGCTGTCGGTGGTCTGGGGATTCATCGGGGGAATCGTCGCCGGTGTGGTCGCTCTCGGAATCCTTCCCGTGCTCGCCACCGTGTTCGCCATCACCACCACCCAAACCCTCCTCGATCTCACCGACCGCAACCATCCCGCCCTGCGGCGGATCGAGGAGGCGGCGCCGGGCACCTTCAACCACTCGATCCTGGTCGGGAGTCTGGCCGATCGGGCTGCTCGCGCCATCGGCGCCAACCCGCTCCTGGCGAGGGCGATGGCCTACTACCACGACCTCGGCAAGACCGAGCAGCCGCGGTTCTTCGTTGAGAACCAGTTCGGGGTCACCAATCCCCACGATCGGCTACCCCCGATCGAATCGGCCAGGATCATCCGTCGTCATGTGTCGGATGGCCTCAAGCTGGCCCGCGAGTATCGGATTCCGGCGGACGTCGCCCAGGGCATCCTCACCCACCACGGCACCAGCCTGATGCGGTACTTCTATCACAAGGCCCGCGACGTGGACGGGGATCAGATCAATCCCGCCGACTTCCGTCACCGGGGTCGCAAACCGAAGACCAAAGAGATGGTGATCGTCATGCTCGCCGACGCCACCGAGGCCGCGGCTCGCTCTCTGGCCCAGGAGGAGGACCCGACATCCGAGGGCATCCGGCGCAAGGTCGAGTCGATCATCACCGAGAAGGTGGAGGACGGTCAGCTCGAGGAGTCCGACGTCACCTTCGGCGAGCTGACGAGGGTCAAGGAGGCGTTCGTCGACGCCCTCATCAGCCACTATCACACGCGCATCCCGTATCCGGGCTTCCCGGGAGCCCCCCAACCGGCATGAGCGTGTTCTTCAGCGATGAGCAGACGATGCCGGTCGATGGGGACTCGCTTCTTCGGTTCGCCGATGTGGTCACCGCGGCCGAGGGGTACCCGGCGAACACCGAGTTGTCGGTACTCCTCGTGGACGAAACGCAGATGAGCGAGTACAACCAGCATCACATGGGCCGCAGCGGCGCCACCGACGTACTCGCCTTCCCACTGGAGGACCTCATCCCGGGGTCCCCGCCGAAGTGGCTGCCCGGTGATCCGCCGGTGGCGCTCGGGGACGTCTTCCTGTGCCCACCCGAAGTGGAGCGACGCGCTCGTGCACAGAACATCCCGTTCGACGACTTTCTGCACCTGCTCCTCGCCCACGGCATCCTTCACTTGATGGGCTACGACCACGAGTCGGACGAGGATGCCGATCGGATGGAGCGGCGCGAGGACGAGCTGCTCGGCAGCATCGGCAGGTCGGTATCGTGAGCGAGACCGCCTTCGCTCTCGGTGTCGTCGTCGCCGTCACCGCGGCCGTCCTGCGCTTCGCCGGGTCCTCGCTGCTCCACACCCCGCGGGCCGACGCCCTGCGTGACGCCGCCGACGGTGACCGTGGTGCCGCCCGGGTCGCCGAAATGCTCGAGCGTCCGCCGTTGATACTGCAGCCATCGATCGGAGCGGTGCACTCGGCCCTGCTCGTGACGGCGGCGATACCGCTGACCTGGGCGGTGACAACCGTGGCGTCGGGGGCGGCCCTCGCCGGCGCGTTCCTCGGACTCGGCGCCTTCCTCGTCGCTTTCGGCGATGTGATACCGCGGTCGCTCGGCCGTCGACGCCCCGGCAGGCCCGCCTATCGCACCTGGTGGCTCACCATGCCCGCTGCCGCGGTGGGGAGACTCGCCGCTGACCTCCTCGTAGCCGATGACGGAGAGGAACCCTCGTCCGAGAGTCCGGAAGACCAGGAGAGCGAGGAGATCGAGCTGATCGAGTCGGTTCTCGACTTCGGCGACGCCATCGTCCGTGAGGTGATGGTGCCGCGGTCCGACATGATCACCGTCTCCACCACCGACGACACCGACCGGGCACTCGACGTCGTCCTGGAGTACGGCCGATCGCGCGTTCCGATCCTCGGCAACGGGGTGGACGATGTGGTCGGGATCCTGTTCGCCCGCGACCTGCTCACCCTCATGGATGCCGGTACCGGCCCGCGTCCCGTCACGGAGATCATGCGCCAGCCGTCCTTCGTCCCTGAGACGAAACGGGTCTCCGAACTGCTTCGTGAGATGCAGGCGGCCAAGAACCATCTGTGCATCGTGATCGACGAGTTCGGCAGCACCGCAGGATTGGTGACCTTCGAGGACCTCGTCGAGGAGATCGTGGGCGAGATCGTCGACGAGTACGACGAGGAGGCGCCGATGGTGGAGGCGCTGAGCGATGGAACCTATGCCGTCGATGCGCGCCTCTCGGTCGACGAGCTATCCGACGCGATCGGTCATCCCATCCCCACCGGCGACTGGGACACCGTCGGCGGCCTGGTCCTCGCCCTGGCCGGCCGGGTACCCGAGGAGGGGGAGTCATTCGACGTCAAGGGCCTGACCCTCACCGTCGACGGGATGCAGGGACGGCGGGTGTCGAGGGTGCGGATCGCTCCCTCGTGAGATCCGGATTCGTGCCGGTCGTGGGGAGGCCGAACGTCGGCAAGTCGACCCTCATCAACACCATCGTGGGCACCAAGGTGTCGATCACCTCGGATCGGCCGCAGACGACGCGAGCCGCCATCCGCGGCATCCTCGATCGAGAAGACCTGCAGATCGTGTTCGTCGACACGCCGGGCTTCCACCGTCCCCGGACCGCCCTCGGGTCCCGGCTCAACAGCATCGTGACCGGGTCCCTGGCCGACGCCGACGCCGTGGTATTCGTCATCGACGGGACCGGTTCGGTGGGACCCGGCGATCGACTCATCGCAGAGCGACTCCGGCACACGGGTACGCCGGTGGTGTGCGTGGTCAACAAGACCGATGCCGCCGGCCCCGCCAGGACCCTGGAGCGACTCGCCGAGGCGGCAGAGTGGGACTTCGCCGCCTATGTGCCGGTGAGCGGGCTCACCGGTGAGCAGGTAGAGGCGGTCGTTGAGGAACTGGCTCAGCTGCTCCCCGAGGGGCCGCGCTACTTCCCGACGGGCATGCCCACCGACCAGCGCGACGAGTTCCTCATCTCCGAGGCCATCCGGGAGAAGTTCCTGTCGAGACTGCGTGACGAGCTTCCGCACTCTCTCGCCGTCGTGGTCGATGACCTGGAGCACCGTGATGACGGGTTGCTCGCGGTCTCCGCCAGGGTGGTGGTGGAGCGGGACAGTCAGAAGGGCATCGTCATCGGCAAGGGTGCCGGGCTGCTCCGGGACGCCGGTACCGAGGCTCGGGTCGAGCTCGAGGCGAAGCTGGGACGCCCGGTTCACCTCGATCTGAAGGTGGTGGTCGAGAAGGACTGGCAGGAGCGCCCCGGGATCATCGAGCGCCTGGGCCTGTGATGGGAGAGTTCTCCCGAGCGACCGCGATCACATCGAGCGGGGAGCGGTCTTTCGCCGCGGTGATTCCGCCCGGCTGGGACATCGTCGGCAGGGTCAATGGCGGCTACCTGATGGCGGTCGCGGCGCGCGCCTCTGCTGCGCTCAGCGGACGGCCGGCGCCGGTGACCATGACCGCCCACTTCCTCGCCCCTGCGGTTGCGGGTCCGGTGGCGGTGACCGCCGAGGTCCTGAAGGCGGGAAAGCGGTTCTCCACGGTTCGGGCCGCAGTCGCCGGGGATCGGACCATCCTCGAGGCGCTGGGGACGTTCGGAGACGGTGACGGGGTCTATGAAGGTTACGAGCGGATCGACGGCGGGCCACCGGATCTGCCCGAGCCCGACGACTGCATCGAGGTTCTGCCCACGGAGACGTTCCCGCCGCCGTTCGTCGGACGAATCGAGATGCGTATCCATCCGGACAACGCCGCCTTCGGCGGTACGGGTCGGCCGCGGGTGTCGGGGTGGGTGCGGCTGCGGGACGGCGAGCCCATCGACGAGGTGGCGCTGCTGATGCTGGCGGACAGTTTCCCCCCGGCCGTCTTCTTCACCGACGCGTCGGTCGGATGGGTGCCGACGGTCGAACTCACCGTGCACGTGCGGCGGCGTCCGGTACGGGGATGGTTGCGCGGCGTCTTCACCAGTCACTTCATCACCGACGGGATGCTGGAGGAGGACGGCGAACTCTGGGACGAGAGCGGACGCCTGGTGGCACAGTCCCGCCAGTTGGCGCTGGTGCCGCGGTAGCGGTCCTAAGGGGGTGCGCGAATAGGTCGCTGGCTTCATCAGGTTTCGGCTTACCACAAGCCGAAACCTGATCCCGGGGCGAGCCTATTCGCGCACCCCCTACGCGGTGTTCGCGAAAGGAAGGGTCTTTGGTCGGTTCCGCCTAGGCCCGCTGGTGCCGTAGGTTGGTGGTGAGCGATCGAAAGGGTTACTCGATGAGCATCCGTACCGAGGCGGGCAGAAAGGCCCGCGCCGGGATCGCAGCGGCGCTGTCGACGCTGCTGGCCGACAGCTACACGCTGTACCTGAAGACTCAGAACTATCACTGGAACGTCGAAGGACCGCAGTTTCACGCCCTGCACAACATGTTCGAGGAGCAGTACGTCGAGCTACGCGAGGCCGTCGACCGGATCGCCGAACGCATTCGGGCGCTGGGATTCCTCGCCCCCGGAAGCTTTGCGTCGTTTGCAGAGCTGACCAGCATCGGCGAGGCGACCGACGGCATCACCCCGGCCGGGGACATGGTCCGAACCCTTGCCGAGGGTCATGAGACCCTGGCGGAGACCGCCCGGACGGCAGTCGAGGAAGCCGAGAAGGCCGTCGACGTGGCGACGGCCGATCTCGCCACCAATCGGGTCGAGATACACGAGAAGACGGCGTGGATGCTGCGGGCGATGAGCGCCTGAGACCTGTCGGTCCGGACCGGCGCGTCAGGTGCGGGGGCTTGACCAGGTCAGTTCGGACCGGTCGCGGACGGGGGTCATGCGTCCGTCACCATGGCGTCGATGGTCGACGCGAGTCCGATGTCGCGGTCGGTGAGAGCCTTCGCCGAGTGCGTGGACAGGGTCAGGGTGACCCGGTTCCACCTGATGTCGATGTCCGGATGATGGTCGGCCGCCTCGGCGGCGATGGCGACGCGCACGACGAAGCCGACGGCCTCGGCGAAGTCGTCGAAGGTCAGGGTTCGAGTCATCTCCTCGCCGCGCAGCTCCCAATCGGGATGGGTGTCGGTGAGCCGTGCCCTGCTGGCCTTGTCGAGTGGTGTTGCCATAGCCCGGCATTCTGGCCGATTCCCGGCCGAATGGCATCTCCGCACGACCGCGCTAGCGTGCGCGGGACCGAGACGAAGGAACTCTCCACATGCGCCGCCTGCTTGTCCTGTGTGCCGTATTGCTCGTCGCCGGGTGTGGCGGCTCAGGAGGGACGACGACCACGCAGGGCGCGACGGGCCCCCAATCCGTGACCGTGACGCTGGAGGACTACTTCTTCGCTCCAGAGTCGGTGACGGTGACCGCCGGGGCCACGGTGAACGTGACCGGTGACAACCCATCCGGTACCGATCACACCTGGACGGTGCTCACCGCCGGGGACGAGGTGTCGACCGCGGTCGGGCTTCCCGAGGAGAGGATCCTGTTCCAGGTGTACGGGACGCCCGGATCGTCGGCCGTGGGTTCGTTCGTGGCACCCGAGCCAGGCATCTACCAGGTCATCTGCACGACCTCCGGCCACGTCGAGTTGGGGATGACCGGCACGCTCGTGGTGAGCGGCTAGGGAGGGGCCAGGAGCGAGGGGCGAGGAGCCGCCTGCTCTGCTGTCCGGTGCCTGCTCCCTCGTCCCTCGTCCCTCATCCCTTTGGCTCTAGCCTGTCTCCATGGGCCTCCGTTCCGACCAGGGGATCGTGCTGCGCGGATATCCGTTCGGTGAGGCCGATCGGGTCGTCGTGATCGCCAGCCCCAATTCGGGCAAGGTTCGGGCCGTGGCGAAGGGGGTCCGTAAGACGAAGAGTCGGTTCGGCGGGCGCCTCGAGCCGTTTACCCACGTCGATCTGGTCCTCTATGAGGGTCGCAACCTGGACACGATCACCCAGGTCTCGGTGATCGAAGGATTCCCTGCCCTTCGAGCCGACCTGGAGCGCGTGCTGGCGGCGGGCACCATGGTCGAAGCGATCGATGCGGTGATCCAGGAGAAGGAGTCTGCGTTGCGGGCGTTTCTCCTCCTGCAACGCGGGCTGCGGGCGCTCGAGGCCGGCCCACGGCACCCCGACCTGGTGGCGTCGTTCCTCCTCAAAGTTGCCGACGTGGTCGGCGTGGCGCCATCGTTCGATCGATGCGCCGGGTGCGGTCGGCCGGATCGTCTCTCCCGGTTCTCGTTCGCCGGTGGCGGCATCCTGTGCGAGGACGAGGCCGCAGAGGGCGCGGTGCCGCTGCGGGCCGGGCTCACCGCCTACCTGCAACGGATCGCTTCGGCCGATCTGGCCGATCTGCCCGAGGCCGACCCCGGGTTCGTCGGCGAGGCGATGGGAGTGACCAGGCGCTTCCTGGAGTACCACCTGGATCGCCGGCTCACCTCTCTCAGTGTCGATGTCTGATCCTCGCCACGTCGCCATCGTGATGGATGGCAACGGCCGCTGGGCGGAGGCGCGTGGGCTACCGAGGACAGCGGGACACGCCGCCGGAGAGGAGGCGCTGTTCGAAGTGGTCCACGGTGCGCTCGGGCTCGGCATCGAGTGGCTCACCGTGTTCACGTTCTCCACGGAGAACTGGTCCCGCCCTGACGACGAAGTGGCCTTCCTCATGGGCTTCAAGGAGAATCTCCTGACTCGACGCCGAGACGAGCTGCACGAACTCGGCATACGGGTGCGCTTCCTCGGAGACCGGAACGACCCGCGCGTGGGTGATCGCCTCCGGGAGAACATCGCGGCCGCCGAGACGCTGACCGCCGGCAACACGGCGATGACCATGGTGTTCGCCTTCAACCACGGTGGTCGTGCGGAGATCGTCGAAGCGGCTCGCCGCCTCTCGGTCGATGTGGCCGAGGGGAAGCTCGCCGCCGAGGAGATCGACGAGGCAGCCCTGCTCGCTCGTTTCGAGATCCCGGAGATGCCCGATCCGGACCTCGTGATCCGCACCAGCGGGGAGCATCGCCTCAGCAACTTCCTCCTGTGGCAGGCCGCCTACAGCGAGCTGGTGTTCACCCCGACGCTGTGGCCCGACTTCCGAACCGAGCATCTCGTCGCCTGCGTGGAGGAGTACCGACGCCGGGACCGCCGATTCGGCAAGGTCACCGACGGCTAACCAGCTGACGACAGGAACTCTCTCCCCCCGTAGGGGGGAGTCCCGTAGGGAGCGCAGCGACCGGAGGGGAGGGGGGAGGGCGAACGCTACGTGGGCCTCGCGACGGGTCTGGCCTCCCCCTCCGTCATCGGCCTTCGGCCGCTGCCACCTCCCCTCAGTGTCATAGTTGGGGGGTGTCTGGTGGGTCTGGCTCTCCACCTCCCTGCCCTCTCGTTGTGGGTTGTGGCTTTCGTAGGTTGTGCCGGCCCACCGGACGCGCCGAACCGGCAGGCGAGGCTTGATAGGAGCTTGGCTTCCCGCCTCAACTGAGGCTTGCCCACCGGCCGGTTCTGGCGGTCATCCCTACTGAAAGGAGACGGGATCATGGTGGTCATCGGAATCGACGCGCACAAGCGCACCCATACGGCAGTGGCAGTGGATCACAACGGGGTTGAGCTTGGAACCAAGACGGTGGCGGCTAACTCGGTGGGGCATCTGGAGCTGGTGCGTTGGGCTCGCAGGTGGGGTGAACAGGTTCGGTTCGGGGCAGAGGACTGCCGTCATGTCACTCGACGGCTCGAAGCTGACTTGGTGCGTGCCGACGCGCAGGTGGTTCGGGTTCCTCCCAAGCTGATGGCCGGGACTAGGCGTAGCGTCAGGGCACGAGGCAAGTCGGATCCCATCGACGCGCTCGCGGTGGCCCGGGCGGTGCTGCGCGAACCGGGGCTGCCGGTAGCACGGTTGGATCAAGACGAGTTAGAGATCCGTCTGCTCGTCGATCACCGCGAAGACCTTGTGGCGCAACGCACCGCGATCATCAACCGGCTGCGTTGGCACCTCTACGACCTGGACCCGACCCTCGAGGACACCTGCAAGAACCTGACGTCGCTGCGGGCCCTCGACACGGTCGCCCAAGCCCTCACGACTATGAGTGGGGTGAGAGCCGAGATCGCCTCCGACCTCGTTGCCCGATGCCAGGAACTCACCGCGGCCGGAACGGCCCTCGAAAAGCAGATCACCACCCGGATCAAACCGCTGGCACCATCCCTGCTGGCCCTGCATGGCTGCGGGCCACTCACCGCAGCCAAGATCGTCGCAGAGACAGCCTCGGTAACCCGGTTCCGGGACCGCAACGCCTACGCCCGCCACAACGGCACCGCCCCAATACCCGTGTGGTCAGGCAACACCAACCACCATCGACTCAACCGAGGCGGCAACCGGCAACTCAACGCCGCGTTGCATCGCATCGCCATCACCCAACTCCGAACCCCCGGACCCGCACGAGACCTCATCGAACGCGTCACCGCCTCAGGCAAAACCAAACGAGACGCCCTACGAATCCTGCGACGCCGACTATCCGACGTCGTCTACAAAAGCCTCCTCACCGACCATCACGCCCACCACGCTATAACCAGCCTCGCCGAAGCCGCTTGACATAGGAGCAACCTGCGGGGGAGGGGACCGCGTGATGGGGTTTTTTTTGCGGTTCCTCCCCCCGAAGGGGGGAGTCCCGTAGGGAGCGCAGCGACCGGAGGGGAGGGGGGAGGGCGAACGCTACGTGGGCCTCGCGACGGGTCTGGCCTCCCCCTCCGTCAGCGGCCTTCGGCCGCTGCCACCTCCCCCTTCGGGGGAGCAAAGTCAGAACGGGTCGCCCCCCATCCGCGCGCCCCCAAGTACCAGGTACTCTGGGCCTCTCGGCCCGAGACGACTAGCCCCTGCCGTACGCCACCGGTTTATCCTCCGCACCCATGCCTGCCCCGTCCCTCGAGACCATCGTCAACCTGTCGAAGCGCCGTGGCTTCGTCTTCCCGTCGTCGGAGATCTACGGCGGTCTTCGCTCGGCCTGGGACTACGGCCCGCTCGGGGCCGAGCTGCTGCGCAATATCCGCGACGCCTGGTGGACCACGATGGTGCGTGACCGCGACGACGTCGTCGGCCTCGATTCGGCGATCCTGCAGAGTCGACAGGTGTGGGTGGCTTCGGGCCACGAGGCGTCGTTCACCGACCCCCTCGTCGAGTGCACGTCATGCAATCACCGGTTTCGGCTCGACAAGCTGGAGGAGCCGGACCTTTGCCCCAACTGCGGCACCCGTGGCGCCTTCACCGAGCCCCGTGCCTTTCACTTGATGCTCAAGACCTTCCTCGGTCCGGTGGAGGAGGACGCGGCGGTGGTGTACCTGCGCCCCGAGACCGCTCAGGGCATCTTCATCAACTACGAGAACGTGCGCCGAACGGCGCGCCTGAGGCTCCCATTCGGGATCGCCCAGATCGGCAAGGCGTTCCGCAACGAGATCACCCCGGGGCAGTTCGTGTTTCGCACCCGGGAGTTCGAGCAGATGGAGATGGAGTACTTCTGCCGACCCGAGGAGTCCCAGCAGTGGCACGAGTACTGGCTGGAGGCCCGGATGCAGTGGTTCGTCGACCTGGGCATGACCGCCGACAACCTGCGCCTGCGGGCCCACGACGACGACGAGTTGTCGCACTACTCCAGCGCCACCAGCGACCTCGAGTACCGGTTCCCGTGGGGATGGGACGAGCTGGAGGGCATCGCCCATCGCGGTGACTTCGACCTGCGCGCCCACAGCGAGCACAGCGGGGCCGACCTTCGGTACTACGACCAGGAGAACGACGAGCATTTCTTCCCGCATGTGATCGAGCCGGCGGTGGGCGTGACCCGCTCCGCTTTCGCCTTCCTCATGGATGCCTACGACGAGGACGAGGTGGGTGGGGAGGCCCGGGTAGTGCTGCGGCTGCACCGGCGGCTGGCCCCGATCAAAATCGCCATCTTGCCCCTCTCGAAGAAGGACGACCTCGTTGGGGTGACCTCACGCGTGGCATCCCTGCTGCGACGCCGGTGGGCGATCGAGGTGGATGTGACCCAGTCGATCGGCCGTCGGTACCGCCGGCAGGATGAGATCGGCACTCCGTACTGCGTCACCGTGGACTTCGACACCCTCGACGACGACGCGGTGACCATCCGCGACCGGGACACCACCGAGCAGGTGCGGATCCCGATCGATGGGCTGGTCGATCACTTCACCACCGTGCTCGACGCCTGAGCGGCCCCGTGTGAGGTGATGGGCAGCCGGTAACCTCGCTTCATGGCCTATCGGCGGGAAGACATCGAACGCGTCCGCGATGCCACCGATCTGGTCGAACTGGTCGCCGAGATCACCAAGGTCAAGCGAAGCGGCCGCAGCGTCATGGCGGTGTGCCCGTTCCATCAGGAGAAGACGCCCTCGATGTCGGTGGATGCCGCTCGCGGCCTCTACCACTGCTTCGGCTGCGGCAAGAGCGGGGATCTCTTCACCTGGGTGCAGGAGACGCAGGGACTCGACTTCTCCGACTCGCTGGAACTGCTGGCACGCCGGGCCAACGTCACCCTCCAGCGCGATCCCGAGGCGGCCAAGCGCCGTGATCGGCGCGAGCTGCTGGTCGATGCCACCGAGAAGGCGGTGTCGTTCTACGTGGAGCGGCTCCGAGAGGGCAGGGACGCCGGGGGAGCCCGTGGCTACCTGCGGGGGCGTGGGTACGACGCCGACGTGGTCGACCGGTTCCGACTCGGCTACAGCCCGCAGAGCGGAGACGCCCTGGTGGGCCATCTCCGGGCGCACAAGGTGCCCGAAGACGTGATGGTCACGGCGGGCCTGGCGATCCGGGCGGGCACGGGCCGGGTGTTCGATCGATTCCGCGGAAGGATCATGTTCCCGATCTTCGACGTCCGGGGCGATGCCGTCGGATTCGGGGCGCGTCTCCTCGACGGCGACGGTCCCAAGTACCTGAACTCGCCGGAGACGCCCATCTACCGCAAGTCGCAGCTGCTCTACGGACTCAACTGGGCGAAGGGTGAGATGGTCCGTGCCGGTAACGCGGTCGTCGTCGAGGGCTACACCGACGTCATCGCCTTGCACCTGGCCGACATGCCGGTGGCGGTGGCCACCTGTGGCACCGCTCTCGGCGAGGAGCACCTGGATCTGCTCCGACGGTTCACCGAACGGGTGGTGCTCATGTTCGACGCCGACGCCGCCGGTGAGGGCGCCAGCATCCGGGGCTTCGACCGCAGTGTTCCCGGTGACCTCGACCTGAGGGTCGCCTCCCTGCCCGTCGGCAGGGATCCGGCTGACGTGGTTGCGGCGGGTGAGGTCGAGCTGCTGGCATCGGCGGTGCGGGATTCCACCCCGCTGATGCAGACCCGGATCGAGGCCGAACTGGCGCGGTTCGACTACCAACACGACCACGAGGCGGCGGCGAGAGCGCTGCGGGCAGCGGCGGCGATCGTCGCCACCCACCCGGACCGGACCGCTCGGACCGAGTATGCGCGTTTCCTGGCGAATCGCCTGGTGACCCGGTCGGTCGACGAGGTCGTGGAGCTGGTCGAGTCGCTGCACGCCACCCGGGCACGGTCGAGTGTGCCGGGTGAGGGCGCACCGAAGCCGGAGCGGGAGTTGACCGGGATCGAGAAGGCCGAGCGCGAACTGCTCCGGCTGCTGCTGGCGAACGATCCCGGGGTGCGGGACATCGACGCCGCCGGATGGTTCGGTCTACCGGACCACGCCGCCGCCTTCGAGCTCATCGCCCCTGCCCTCACCGGGCTGGAGCCGGGCGAGCCTCCCGACCTGGGGTCGCTGCTCGGTTCCGACGAGTCCCCGAGTGCCGCCACCCTGCGTGCCCTCGCCCTGCTCGACGTGCCACTGCCACAGGCCGACGAGGTCATTCGCCGGGTCCGGGTAGGGGCCCTCGACCGCGAGATCCACTCGCTCAAGGTGAGGCTCGCCGGGGTCGACGCCGACCGCGAACCCGAGGCACATTCCACTGTCTTCGGCGAGTTGATAGCGTTGGAGCGTCGGCGCCGCGAACTGTGGAGTTCCTCCTGATCACCGAAGACGAGGTCCTCGAAACGCTGAGCCAACGGGCCCGTCAGCGCGGGTTCCTGATGATGGCCGAGATCCTCCAGGAGCTCGAGGACGCCGAGGTGTCGCCCGAGGCGTTCGATCGGGTTTTCGACGCGCTCCAGTCGCAGTCGGTGGAGGTCCGCGAAGACTCCCCGGAGGACCACTACGGGACGACCCCGGACAGCGAAGGCATCGAGGTCAGCGACGCGGTGCGCATGTACCTCCAGGAGATCGGGCGGGTGCCGCTGCTCGACACTCAGGCCGAGGTCGAGCTGTCGATGCAGATGGAGTCGGGGATCAGGGCGGTCGAGAAGCTGGCCACCGCACCCGACGATCTCGCCACCGCCGAGCGGGTGATCCTGGAGCGTTCGGTTCGCCAGGGAGCGCGCGCCCAGCAGCACCTCGTCGAATCGAATCTGCGGCTGGTCGTGTCGATCGCCAAGAAGTACGTGGGGCGGGGGATGCCGCTGCTCGATCTCATCCAGGAAGGCAACCTTGGCCTGATGCGGGCGGTGCAGAAGTTCGACTACCGCCGTGGCTTCAAGTTCTCCACCTACGCCTCGTGGTGGATTCGCCAGTCGGTGACCCGGGCCCTCGCCGATCAGGGCCGCACCATTCGGGTCCCGGTGCACATGGTGGAGGCGATCAACAAGCTCGCTGCCGCTCAGCGCAACCTGAGCCAGGCCCTGCACCGCGAGCCGACGATCGAGGAGATCGCCGAGGATCTCGAACTGGAGCCGTCCAAGGTCAGCGAGCTGCGTCGCATTGCTCAGGACCCGTTGTCCCTGGAGACGCCATTGGGGGGCGATGACGATTCGGCAACGCTCGGCGACTTCGTCGAGGACTACGACGCCGAGGCACCGGTGGCGGCAGCATCGTTCCGGCTCCTCCAGGATTACCTGCGGATGGCCCTCGAAGAGCTGAGCGAACGCGAGCGGCAGGTGCTCGTCATGCGTTTCGGGATCGCCGACGGCCAGGTGCGCACCCTCGAGGAGGTTGGTCGCCACTTCAAGGTCACCCGGGAACGGGTGCGTCAGCTCGAGACGAAGGCCCTGGCAAAGCTCAGACAGCCCGCCAGGGCGGATCGTCTCCGGGGGTATCTGGGGGACGGGTAGCGTCCGGCCGGGCAGACGAGCCTTGCGCGAGTAGACCCGACGCGCGGAATAGACCGGCCGTTGCCGACCGGTCTATTCCCTCACGGGAGGTGTCTCGGTGCCTCCTAGACGCGTGCGCGTCTTCCGAGCAGGGCGCCCACGATCAGGAGCACCAGGCTCACGATCAGGAGCCACTTGAGGGCTCCGACGAACAGTCCCACACCGCCGACCACCAACGCCAGTAGGAGGATCAATATTGCGATCCCCATCAGGTGTCGTCGTTCTCGTCGTCACCGAAGGCCGATTCGAATCGCTTCTGAATCGCCTCGACGGTCTCACCGGTCCGCTCCTTGATCCGGCCGACCAGAGCCTCGAAGTCACCTTCTGCAACCGTGAGGTCGTCATCGGTGAGCTGGCCCCATGTCTTCTTGGCGTGGCCCTTGACCTGATCCCAGCGGCCCTGCCACTTCAGCTTTGTTTCCTGGTCCACAGGTCTCTCTCCCTGTTGGGTGCCAGGCTCAGGTACCCAACGGTGGGTGGCGGCAAACCTGGTGCGACGGTGCGGCGGGGGAGGAGGCCTTGCGACCGGTGGTACCCTTCCCGGCCGATCGGTGTGATCCATTCCGGGGTAGCTCAACGGCAGAGCAGCGGACTGTTAATCCGTTGGTTGGGAGTTCGAATCTCCCCCCCGGAGCCAGAAAACCCCTGGTCAGCGGGGGTTTTGTCTCCTCTCGGGCAGTGGCACAACTGCTCCCAGGACGCGCTCAGGACGCGATTGGGTCGCGGAGTGAACTTCCAGGCGGTCCATCACCTCGCTGAGATCGCCCTCAAAAAGGTGGGTGTAGGTGTTGAGGGTCACGGTCGCGTTGCGGTGCCCGAGCTGCTGTCGCACCGGACGGCGAGATCATCCGCTGATCGGGGCAGGCGGCCGACGGCCTGGCCTCCATCACCGCCACGCGCCTAGCCACCCGGACGGCACGCGCCGCCCCGTGCGACACTTCGCCACGGCATGCGATCCCAGGACGACGGGCCGTGCCGCCGCTGCGAGGGCGAAGGAGGCGGAAGGTGAGGTATCAGCTACGTGACTTTCGGATCAGGTCAGGGGCCCTGGAGGAGTTCGTCGACCAATGGCGTGCGGGGGTGGTGCCGTTGCGAGCGGAGTTCGGTTTCGAGATCATCGGTGCCTGGTCGAACCCGGAGACCGACCGCTTCGTGTGGCTGCTGGCCCACGAAGGGGACTTCGAGGCGGTGGACCGTACCTACTACGAGTCGGCCGACCGGGGCCGGCTATCGCCGGACCCGGCCCGACTCATCGAGGAGGCGCACAAGGAGTTCGTGGTCCCGGCCCTCTGAACCACCTCGGAGGGTCTTCGCTCAGATGTCGGGAGGGAAACCGGGGAGGATATGGCCGACGGGCACGAAGGGTTCGCTCCACTTTCGCGCGAGATCCTCCATGGTCTCCGTCAGTAGGGCCGGGGTCACGAGCCCTGCTCTTGGATGGAGGTCAGCGCACTAGTGACACGGTCGACAGCATGTTCGACGGGTCGTTTCCTCACGACTGCTGGTACTACGTGCGGTCGTGTGACGTACGCCGGCGAGCCGGACAACCTCTGCCCTGACCGGCAAGACAAACCCCTCCTCCGGGCGGCCGTCACAACCGATGAGAAGTATCCGTCAGTCGATGGGGGGCCAGCACGCCACCCAACGATGAGGGACCAGCCCGAGGCGCGGAGCCGAATCTGCGGCTGGACCCGTCGGACCTAATGCTCTTGCAGCCACCGGAGGAGTAACTCGGTGTAAGTCTCCGGCCGTTCCATGTTCACGATGTGCCCCGCGCCTTCCACGACCAGCTTCCGGGAGCCGGGGATGCGGGCGAGCATGTAGTCGGCCTGGCCGAGCAGCACGTCCATCTCGCCGTTGCCGACGACGACCGCCGTGGGTGGGACGATCTCGTGAAGCCGACCGCTGGCTAACGGTTCCACCGGCAGGCGCGGCGGGACGTCAGACCGGACATGCGCCCACGTGTACTCGTTTACGAACATACGCTCGAGCCGGCGTCGCACCTCCGGAATCCCGCCGGCAACCCGCAACGGTGGGAAATCCCAGAGCAGCCTCCGCAGGAGAGCCTTGTCGCCTGCGGCTCCGGCACGCGCGATGGCTCGGAAGGGCTCGTTGAACGTGGGACCGAGGTCGTACCCAGGCATCGGATGTGCGCCGATGAAGAGGCTGCGCACCGCGCCGGGATTGGTGAGTGCGTGGTCCAGGGCCACCTCACTCCCCATCGACAACGCCACAAAGTGGGCGGCATCGACGCCGAGGGCGTGTAGGAGTGCCGCGAGGTCTTCGTTATGTCGATACGGACGGTCCCCCAGCGGGGTACGGCCATACCCGCGGACGTCGTAGCGAACCACGAAGTGGTCGGCGAAAAGCGCCTCAGCCTGCTCGTCCCATTGCCTCAGGTGCAGCCAACCTCCGTGGAGGAGCACGACGGGCGGACCCGAACCGCCGGTCTCGTAGTAGAGATCGGTGCCGTCTACGCCGATGACGCCAGAACTAGGCCGCATGTGAGACGGAGCGTACGCCGATAGTTTTCTCTTCCCCCTCCTTGTCTGGTTGGGAGTTCGAAACTCCCCCGGAGCCACCGCTCAGCCACACGACTCTCCTTCCAGGTCGAGGTGCGGCGTCTGCCCTGGCGAACGATCGCCGTCGCATCAGAGTTCCGCGTCGAAGGTGTTGCAGGCGTCGGGACCGCCGCTGTTCATGCCCACGAGGAACCACTCCTGGCGCTGCTCGGATGATCCGTGCGTCCACGTTTCGGGGTTCACCTGGCCCTGCGTCTGCTCCTGAATCCGGTCGTCTCCCACGGCGGCGGCGGCGTCGAGTGCCTGGGCGAGTCGGGCGTCGGTGATGGGCTCGAGGAACCCGGTCGCCACCGCGTGACTTGCCCAGACTCCGGCGAAGCAATCGGCCTGCAGCTCGGTCCGCACCGAGTGGCCCTCGGCGCCTGCACCGCCTCCGGCAGTCAGGGTGCCCATCAGGTTTTGCACGTGATGGCCGTACTCGTGGGCGATGATGTAGGCCTCGGCGAATGGGCCGCCCTCGGCACCGAGGCGCGTGCGCAGCACTTCGAAGAACCCCAGGTCGATATAGATCCCGGCGTCGACCGGGCAGTAGAAGGGGCCTACCGCACTCGTCGCGTGGCCGCATCCGGTATTGACCCCCTCTTCGAAGAACGTCGTGGTGGCCAATTGGTACCCATCGAGCGCACCGCCCCAGTACGCCTGGATGCTGTTCACGTAGCCGACGATGCGACAGTCTTCGCGGGTGGCGGCGTCGGCGCCGGTCCGGCACTCGTCGGTGAGCTCGGTGTCCTGGTCGCTGCCCACCGTTTCGCCATCGAGGCCGGCAGGCAACTGCGCCGGGTCTCCGCCGAGCACCAGGAATAGCACCAAGGCGAGGATTCCGCCCAGGCCGCCGACCGCGATGCCGGCGCCCTTGCCGCGGCGATCGCGAACCTGGCCGGGATCGAGTTGTGCGTCTTCTCGGATCGTCATTGCACTCCAATCCGCTCGGACATCCGCTCGGGCCACGCTCATACCCCGACGCCACGGGTAGGAAACACAGACCAGGCGACGGTCACGCCTGCGACGGCGGTGGTAGACGCCGGACCGGGCCGACGCGAATGCTGCTCACATGCGTTTGAGCAGCCGTTTTTCTGGGTAGGTGCGCGGTCCCACCATGTCGAGGAGGTCACGACATGAGCATCGACCAGCGAGAAGCGGTCCGAGGCCGGCTAATGGGGAGTTCCCTCGGCCGAAAGCCACGGCTGCGCGAGGAAACCGCAGTGTGCAGCACCACGGGGTGTAGCACCGTGCTCAGCCGCTACAATCTCGGCAGCGACTGCTGCGTCCATGCCGTCCCGCGGTACCCGCGTCTCCGAGGGGAGCTCGTCCATGACGGTTCCTGAGAACACTGGCACGGGGATGCAGTGCCAGCACGATGCGTGTACCTGCCTCGTCGCCGATCGAGCGGACTTCTGTAGTGAGGCGTGCCGTATCGGCGGTCGACAGAGCGCACACTGTGGCTGCGGCCACTCCGGGTGCGAGGTCGCCGAAGACAGGGATCCCGATTCGGTACTCGGCGAGATAAGCGCAGCGCCACCGGACAAGTGAGTGCCAGGATCGGTGCGCGGCCCGACCAGAACCCGTCTGGCCCGGTGGCCCGATCCTTGCTGGCTGACGTCTGCCTTGGCCAACCGCTGCCGTAGGGCCAATTCTCGCCTCTCAGGCATCGGGTAGCCTGCTGGCGGTCCCGGGAGGAGCCTGATGGCGTCGCTTGCCGAACTCATCGAAGCCGGGGACGTCGATGCCCTGCACGAGTGGTTGGGCGAGACGGGAGTCCTCGAGACCTCCGAAGAGCTCGCCCGGCTCGATCCCGACGACAAGGGCCTGGCGTTTCGCCTGCTGCCGCGCGACCGCGCCCTGGAAGTCTTCGAATTGCTCGACCCGCCGGACCAGCAGCAGGTGCTCGAGGGCCTTCGTGCCGACCGGGTCCGTCACATCGTCGAGTCGATGGATCCTGACGACCGGGCCCGGCTGCTCGACGAGATGCCGGCAATGGTCGCCCATCGCCTCATCGGCCAGCTGAGCCCCCACGAGCGTGAGCTGACCAACGTGCTGCTCGGCTATCCGCCCGAGTCGGCAGGCCGGGTGATGAGCCCGGAGTTCGTCAGCCTGCACGCCGACATGACGGTGGAGGAGGCACTGGCGAAAGTCCGTCAGGCGGGGCGGGCCGCCGAGACCATCTACGCCCTGCCCGTAACCGACGGGCACCGCCGTCTCGTCGGCGTCGTGTCACTCAAGAAGCTGGTCTTGGAGGACACGGATGCGGTGGTCGGCGACCTGATGGCGACCGACGTGCACTCGGTCCGGGTGACCGATGACCAGGAGTACGCAGCCCGGCTCATCCAGGAGGCCGACCTGTTGGCGTTGCCGGTGGTCGACGGGGATGAGCGCATCGTCGGCGTGTTCACCTTCGACGACGCCATGGAGGTCATCGAGCGTGAGGAGACCGAAGACATCGCCCGCCAGAGCGCCACGACGCCGCTGGGTCGCCCCTATATGTCGGCATCGGCATTCGGACTGGCCCGTGCCCGCGCCACCTGGCTGCTCGTCCTCATCGTCGCCGCCGGGCTCACCGTCCAGGTGCTCCAGCACTTCGAAGTCGAGTTGGCGACCGTGGTCACGCTGGCCCTGTTCATCCCGCTGCTCAGCGGTACGGGCGGGAACTCGGGTTCACAGGCCGCGGTCGCAGTGATCCGGGCCATGGCGCTCGGCGAGGTGCGGTTCCCCGACCTGCCACGGGTCATCTGGCGGGAGGCACGCGTCGGCCTCATGCTCGGCCTCATGCTCGGCGCCGCCAGCCTGATCCCGGTCGGGCTGTTCTTCGGAAGCGACATGGCGACTGTGGTGGGGCTCACCCTGGTCGCCATCTGCACGTGGGCGACACTGGCCGGATCGATGCTGCCCTTGCTGGCTCAGCGGTTCGGCGTGGATCCCACGGTCGTGTCGGCGCCGCTGATCACCACGCTGGTCGACGCCACCGGGCTGATCATCTACTTCCTGATCGCCCGGGCAGTGCTCGACTTGACCGGGTAGGGCTCACTCGCAAAGCGCGCATCCCCTTACAGGATCTGCGACAGGAACAGCTTGGTCCGCTCCTCCTGTGGGTCGGTGAAGAAGTGCTCCGGGGTGCCGACCTCGACGATCTCCCCATCGGCCATGAACACCACCCGGTCGGCCACTTCCCGTGCGAAGCCCATCTCGTGGGTGACCACGATCATGGTCATGCCGGAGCGGGCGAGGTCCTTCATGACGTCGAGCACTTCCTTGATCATTTCCGGGTCGAGAGCCGACGTGGGCTCGTCGAACAGCATCACCTTGGGGTTCATCGCCAGCGACCTGGCGATGGCGACCCGCTGCTGCTGACCACCCGACAGCTGCCCGGGATACTTGCGGGCCTGCTCGGGGATCTTGACCCGGGTGAGCAACTGCATCGCCAACTCCTCGGCCTCCTTGCGGGGGAGGTGCCGCGCCTGGCGCGGACCGAGAGTGATGTTGTCCATCACCGTCAGGTGCGGGAACAGATTGAACTGCTGGAACACCATTCCCGTCTCCAGGCGAACCTCCTGGATGTTGCGGATGTCGTCGGAGAGTTCGATCCCGTCGACGACGATGCGCCCCCGGTCGTGTTTCTCCAGGCGGTTGATGCAGCGGATCAGCGTGGACTTCCCAGAGCCGGAGGGACCGCACACGACGACCACCTCCTGGCGCCCGACGTTCATGTTGATGTTGCTCAGCGCCTGAAAGTCCCCGAAGAACTTGTCGAGGTCGTCGATGTCGATGATGACGTCGCCGGTCCCCGTTACCTCGGTGGCGTCAGAGAACATGCTGTTGGTTCGTGTGGTATCCGTCATCTCACTCCCACTCCGAGCCTACGCTCGATGCGCTGGCTCTCTCTCGACATGCTGAATGTGATCGACCAGAAGATGAATGCGACGAAGACCAGGGTCTCGGCGATCCCGAAGGCCCGGAACTCCGCCTGGGCGTGGACGATGTTGCGGATGTACAGGATCTCGGCGATCGAGATGATGTAGAGCAGCGTGGTGTCCTTGGTGAGGGAGATGAACTGGCCCACCATCGGTGGGATGACGTTACGCAGCGCCTGGGGGAGCACGATGAACCGGGTCACCTTCCACGGGCTGAGGCCGACCGACTGCCCGGCCTCGATCTGGCCCGTGGGCACCGATTGCAGGCCGCCCCGGATGATCTCGGCGATGTACGCCGAGGCGAACATGGTGAGCACGATAAAGGCGCGGGTGAGTGAGGACAGGGGCGTCGCCGTGTTGAGGAAGAAGCCGATGAAGAACTGGCCCATGAGAAGCAGAGAGATCAGCGGCACGCCGCGGATGAGTTCGATGTAGCCGGTGGCGACCATGCGCAGGGCCGGGAAGGAGGAGCGCCGGGCCAGGGCGAGCCCCATGCCGATCGGGAAGGCGAGGGTGAGCGCGATCGGTGCCGCCAGGAGGTTGAGCCGGAGCCCCTCCCAGCGTTCCCAGCCGACGCCGGGACTGTCGACGACCGCATAGACCGCATAGGCGACACCGAGCACGCCGACGACAGCGCTCAGGCTGGCCAGCCGTCGAATCCGGTGGGTCCGCCAGTCGCGTCTGCCGAGAAGTCGTGAAGCGGCGAGGGCGATGGGGATGCCAATCCACAGCCAACCAGTGCCGTGGAATCCACTGACGATCTGGAAGCCGCCCACCGCCAGCACCGCCACGGCTGCCCAGACGTAGGGGACCTGCGGCGCCGGTGTGCGGGCGGCCACCCGCTGGAGGAGGAGGGCAGCAACGAAGGACACCCCGAAGAGGATCAGTGGGCCCCAGGTTTGTGCCATGGCGAGCAGCAGGGCCAGCGCAGCGAGGATGGCGCCGTTGCGTCGGGCCTTGGCAATGGCCGAGTCTTCCTTGTAGGGGAGCCCGGCGCGCAGAGCGCGGGCCTTGGCGCCGGCGACGGCCGCGCCCCAAGCCAGGCCTATGGCCGACGACCAGATGACGACCTGAGCGACAACACGCCAGATCTCGGCACGAGGGAACCGGCCGATCATGAACAGAGTGAGGTTGTTGCGCACGGGCTCCCATCGGGCGGTTACAAACACGAATGTGACGCCGCGCCAGATGAGGTAGGCCACCAGTGGTACGAGGACGACGGTGAGGACGGTGTTCAGCCCGCTGTTGAACAGCCGCTTTCGCACCCAATGGCCAGGTGAGGTGATGATGCCATGGCGTGGGACTGTCGGGGCAGTCATCGTTCCACCAGCTGGATGCGTCGGTTGTAGATGTTGAGGACAAACGAGATCGTCAGTGAGAAGGTGAGGTAGACCCCCATGAGCACCAGGATCGACTGGGGCGCCGGGCGTCCATTCCCGATCGAGGTCTGGGTGAGCGCGGTGATCTCGGCGTAGGCGACGACGACGCCCAGCGACGTGTTCTTCACCAGGTTGAGGTACTGGCTGATGATCGGAGGCACGGCGATGCGCATCGCCTGAGGCAGGAGCACATAGCGGTACCGTTGGAACCCGGTGAGGGCGATGGCGTTGGCCGCCTCGGACTGGCCCTTGGGGACGGCGAGGATGCTGCCGCGCACGATCTCGGCGATGTGGCTCGCCGTGTACAGCCCGAGAGCGACGGTGACCGAGATGAACCCGTTGTTGAGTCGGTAACCGCCGTCGATCCGTCGTCCCGATTCGGCCAGCGCCGGGTAGGACGCGTCGAAGGCGTCACCGATGAGCAGTATCGCGGCCACGGTGACGAGGCCGAGTACCCCGAGGGACCACCGCATCCGACGATCGGGAGCACCGGTGCGTTCATGCAGTCTGGTTCTCCACACGAAGACCGCGACGGCCGCCGCAATGCCAAGAGCGATCACCAGCCAGAAGAGTCCCAGGCTGGGCCCAGCGACGAACGACGGCACCGCCCACAGCGTGTTCGACAGGATGAGGCCGTTGTTGTGGGTGCCGGGTATCTGGAATTGGTGCGCCTCCGACAGCACCGGTAACGGCCCGAAGGTGAAGACGGCGAATCCGAAGAAGATAATGATGATCAGGGGCGGGATATTGCGCAGCGTTTCGACGTAGACCGCCGCCAGACGCGCCACCAGCCAGTTGGAGGACAGTCGGGCGATGCCGATGAGGACGCCGAGGACCGTGGCCAACAGGATCCCGAAGAAGCCGGCGAGCAGGGTGTTCTTGACGCCGACGAGCACCATGTCCCACACCGGACTCGATGGGTCGAAGCCGTCGTCGTAGGGGATCTGGAAGCGGGTGGGTCGACTCAGGAAACCGAAGTCGGTGCCGATGCGGAGGCGGTTGAGGTTGTTGACCAGGTTGTTGAACAGCCAGAAGAAGAGGCTGAACACCGCCACCACGAACAGCACCTGGGCGATGACGCGCAGCACCCGAACGTTGCGGTACCACGCGATGCGCGGCTCGTCGGTCGGTCGCTGTGCGGTCGTCGTCACCCTCTGAGGAACTCCAGATATGGCAGACGGGCGGTCGGCGGATGCCGACCGCCCGTCTGCGCGTCGTCTCTACTACAGGGTTACCGGTACGGCGGAGCGTACATCAGCCCGCCCTTGGTCCACAGATCGTTCGGCGTGCCCGCCAGGGGCAGCCCGATCGGGACCAGGTGGCTGTTGTAGATCTCCTCGTAGTTGCCCACCTGCGAGATGATGTTCACGGCGAAGTCGGGGTTGAGCCCCAGACCCACCGCAAAGTCCTCATCTCCGGCGTTGAGGAAGTTCCTCACGTTGGCATCGTCGGTCGGGAACGACCCGACGTTGCTGCTCGTGATGCCGAACTCCCACGCGATGACCGTGGCCAGAACCGACCACTCGACGGCCTGCGCCCACGCCGAGTCACCGTCGAGGACGACGGGAGCGAGGGGCTCCTTCGAGATGACGTCGGGCAGGATCCGCTGAGCGGCTCCGCCCTCGCCCTCGATGTCCGACTTGATGCCGGTGAGCTGAGACACGTCCGACGTCCACGCATCGCACTGGCCCTGCTCATAGGCGGGACGCAGCGCGGTGTTGTCGGCGAACACCACCGGGTTGAACGGCACACCACGGGTGTTGAACACCGCGGTGAGGTTCAGCTCGGTCGTCGTGCCCGACAGCACACAGATGTTGGCGTCGGCGAGGTCATCGAGGCTCGTGATGCCCGAAGCGTCGGGCACCATCAGGCCCTGGCCGTCATAGAACGTGGTGAACAAGAAGGTGCTGCCCTCCTGCCCGTCACGGGTGGCGGTCCAGGTCGTGTTCCGGATCAGGACATCGATCTCGCCCGACTGCAGTGCCGTGAAGCGCTCGGCCGCGGCCAGCGGCACGAACTCGACGGCGTTGGCGTCACCGAGGACACCCGCTGCCACCACGCGGCAGAAGTCGATGTCGAAGCCGCTGTAGTTGCCGGCGTCGTCGACGATGCCGAACCCGGGGACCGTGTCGTTGACACCGCAACGTACGGTGCCACGATCCAGGACCGCGTCGAGGAGGCTTTCTCCTCCACCGGCATCGTCACCGTCGCCGCCACAGGCGCTCGCCACCAGGGCGAGGCTGAGCAACAGTACGGTCACTCGTTTCATGATTGGGATCTCCTTCCCTCCGGGGCACGACGGGTCGCACCCCAGAAGCACTCTATTGCGTGCTACCGACGCCGGACAAACGGGGATCGGGATCTGCCAGGACACTTCGCCCAGTGGCACTGGGCATGTCCAGGCCGTCGGCTGGGGATTCAATCCGTATCTCTGGTGGCCGAAGGGGTTGCGCACCGCGCAAATGGTGCGAGACTGGTTCGGGGAGAAGCTCGAAGAGACTCGAGCCCATTTCACATAAAGAGGAGTTCACACAACATGGCAATGTCGGCGAAGCACAAAGAGGCATTGGCGCAAGGCCGCAGAGAAGCCAGCGCGATCAAGAAGTATCTCGGAGCCCTCGGCAGGCGCCGCCCGGGACGCCCGGTGACCCCCGAGTCCCTAAAGAAGCGAGTCGCCGACCTCTCCGGCCGGCTTTCAAGCGAACAGGATGCGCTCCGAGCGGTGGAACTCCGCCAGCAGATCATCGAAGCAGAAAAGACCCTTGCCGAGGCCGACACCGCGGCGAGCGTCGACGAGCTCGAAAAGGGGTTCGTCGAGCACGCGGCCTCCTACTCCGACCGCAAGAGGATCTCCTATGCGGCATGGAGGCAGTCCGGCGTTCCCGCGCAGGTCCTCAAGAAGGCCGGAGTTCGACGCTAGGCGAGTCGGGCGGCCGTACCATGGCGCCGTCGGGCCCGTAGCTCAGCCGGTTAGAGCAGCGGACTCATAATCCGTAGGTCCCAGGTTCGAGTCCTGGCGGGCCCACCAGTGTTGTCGTTGTGACTACGTTCGCGGTCGGTGGTGCACTGCAGCCAGATCGTGGGGAGTCAGAGGTTGCGGTCGCTCGCGCGGCTCGTGTTCAAGCTGCGTCGGATCGGTGGCCAGCGGCGCGGCTGTTGTGTGTCCGGACTAACTAGTTGTAGAGTCGAACCATGTCGAGTGCGGAGGATCTTGCTGACGCCGTTGTGTCGTTCGTTCGCTGCTTCGGGCTTCATCGCCCTGAACAAACGTCGTGTGGCTTTGACGCCGGTGTCGCTGAAGCACATGCGCTCATCGAGCTCGAGCATGGTCCGCTACGTCAGATGGAGCTCGTGGATCTTCTGGGTCTCGCCAAGAGCACTGTGAGCCGGGTCGTATCTGTCATGGTCGAGCGCGGTTGGGTTGCTCGTGAGTCATCTGAGAGTGACGGACGTGGCGTGACTTTGTCGCTGACCGATGATGGACGCGACGCTGCCAACCGACTGAGCCGCGCACGCGCCTTGCGTATGCAGGCGCTCCTCGACCAGGTCCCACCTAGCCAGCGCGATGAAGTCGTTGAGGTGCTGCGGGTGCTGCAGGATGCTGCCCATGCCACCGACATGGGCAGACGGTGACTAGAACCGTCGCTCAGCAGATCACCGCGGCCACCACGTGATCTCGTACATCGCCTCCGAGCTACGGCGGCGGCCGTCGCGCACCCTTGCCGCGCTCGTCAGCATCGGCATCGGCATAGCGTTGTTCCTCAGCCTCCAGGCCTACGCAGGCGGTTTCCGTGAAGCTGCCCGTGCACCGCTATCCGAGGTGGGTGCTGCCATCACCGCTCAGCGACAGGGTGATGTGCCCGAGGTCTTCGAAGGTATCGTGTTCCCGCACTCCGTTGGCCCGCTCCACCCGGACGAGATCGAGGCGATTGCTGCTATCGATGGTGTTGAAGAGGTGGCCGAGAGCCTCTTTTTTTGGTCCTTCGAGGATGACGGT
Source organism: Acidimicrobiia bacterium (assembly GCA_040902765.1). Lineage (NCBI taxonomy): Bacteria > Bacillati > Actinomycetota > Acidimicrobiia > Acidimicrobiia bacterium. The sequence continues at coordinate 105,524 of JBBDWO010000028.1, forward strand.
TTCGTCGCTGGTCTGGGTATTGATCCTTCCGTGGATTTTGGCCCGGGGCGCCTGAGGACAGCTCTTGTCGATGGCCGTTTCCTGGAGCCCGACGAGCGCGGGATCGCCGTTGCCGACACCAGCTACGCCCACCAGAGCGGGCTGGGCGTCAACGACTTCACCACCATTGCAGGTCGATCCTTCACCATTGTCGGCCTCGTCGACACAACTCGCGTGGGCCAGGTAGCCAACGCCAACGTATACATACCGCTGGTCGATGCACAGGAGATGGCCGCAGAGGCCCCGAACGTCCTCTCTGTACACGACATGGGAGCCGATGACGCCAACCTGCTGTTCCTCAAAGCGGAACAGACGCAGTCTGAGGGCGTTGTCGCCGCAGCGGAGGCCATCTTGGGCCCCGATGCGCTCGTCTCGTCGGCGGAGTCTTTCGGTGAGCAACTCGGGGTGCTGTTCGACCTAATCGACCGGTTCGGGGTCGTCGTTGGGCTGATGGCGTTCCTGTTCGCTGTCGCCATCTTGTTGCGGACCATCGCTGTTGGGGTGTGGGAACGACGCCGCGAGATCGCGATGATGCGTGCGGTCGGTTGGCGTCGTCGTGACATCACGCGTCAGCTTCTGTCTGAGACACTCGTCATCACCTTCCTCGGTGCAGCGGTGGGGGTGGCCTTCGCCTCGGTCATCACCGCGGTGATGAGCAGGTCGATAGTCGTCGTGCCGGTCCCGTGGGAGCTGAGTCCGTCACCACACTTCCTGCCTGGTGGGGCAGAAGACGTGGCGGTCGTTGTGCCTCTGATGGCCCGCTTGACACCTGCCACGGCCTTGGCCGCCCTCCTACTGGCGCTTGTTGCAGCGACGATCGTCGGAGTCTGGCTACCGCGTCGACTTGCCAACATCAAACCAGCGGAGGTACTGAGAAGTGAGTGATCTGTTGCGGACTGAGTCGTTGGGCAAGTCCTTCGGGAACGTGAGAGCTGTGCGCAACCTCTCGATGCGTATCGACCGTGGAGAGATCGTCGCCATGATGGGTCGTTCCGGATCTGGGAAGAGCACCGCCATGCATCTTCTGGCCGGCCTTGAGCAACCGACCGGCGGCCATGTCTATTACGAGGACCGCGACCTAGCCGGTCTCGATGAGGATGAGCTTGCGCTGTGGCGGCGCGCCAACATCGGGCTCATCTTCCAAGCTTTCCACCTCATCCCCACGCTGACCGCGCTCGAAAACGTCGCCTTCCCCCTTTATCCCGAGAAGGTGCCGACTTCTGAGCGCCGCGATCGCGCGTCGGCCGGTCTCGAGGCGGTGGGGCTCTCTGACCGTGCCGACCACCGCCCATCCCAACTGTCGGGGGGAGAGCAGCAGCGGGTGGCCGTTGCTCGAGCCCTTATCAACGGCCCAGGCCTGATCCTCGCCGACGAGCCGACCGGCAATCTGGACACCGATACGGGCAGCGAGATTCTCGAGCTATTCCACGATCTTCGCGATAAGGCTGGCGTGGCAATGCTCATCGTCACCCACGACGACGAGGTGGCCGCTTCTGCAGACCGGATAATCGAGATGAGAGACGGTGAGAGAGTCGATGGCTAGAACAACCGGCCTGAAAATCTTGCAAACCCGGCGCCAGGCGAGGCAATGGCAGGCGGTGATGTTGCTGTTGCTTGCTTTAGCGTTGGTGGCCGCGGCATGCAGCTCGGATAGCAGTGGGAGTGACGGTTCGTTGCTGGGCGATCAGGTGCTGATAGAGATCATCTCGCTCGATCACGCACCGATCCGCCCGGCCGTGGAGGACGTGTTGCGCCTTGCGGCGGAATACGGCGACGACATCGCTGTGGAGGCATACTTCTTCGACTCTCCAGAGGGTGAGGACTTCGCCGCGGAGAAGGGCATTACCGAGCACGTCCCGCTAGCGATCTATATCAACGGTGTGTCCGAGTTCATCGTCGAGAGCCGCACAGTGAAACTCGAAGGCTTTCCGCAGGGCGAAGGTACCGACGTCGTGGCCGATGGAAGCTGGACGATCGACGACCTGCGAGTAGTGCTCGACCGCGCAACCGGCTGATGCTGACGTACCTGCTGGCGGAGGGACGACACCGTCCCAACCGGGCGTTGGGAAGCCTCGCTGGTGTCGCCCTCGGCGTGGCGTTGTTCGTTTCGCTCGTCTCCGTCGCCGACGGCTTTCGCGAGGCCGCTCACCAGCCGTTGGCCGATATCGGCGCCGACATCGTCTTCAGCCGCCCCGATGGGCAAAACGCAGCGGGTGCACAGACAACCCGCGGCGTGCGTCAGCCGTTCGGCTTGGCGCTGCTCACGACTGCAGAGGTCGATCAGGTGCAGCGGCTATGGGGAGTCGGTGGAGCGACAGGGGGCCTCCTGCTTTGGGATTTTTCGGCCAGTACCTACCAGACCTTGCTGGGCGTAGATCTCGCTGGAGGGGTTCCGGAGGCACCCGCTTCCGAGACTGGCAGATCATCAGAGGTGGTTGGGCCGCAGAGGCTGGTCGAGTCGATCGTTGCTGGGAGGTTCTTCTCGGAGACGGAGACAGAGGTCGTCGTGGTTGACCAGCATTACGCGGCGTTCTTCAGCTTGAAGCCCGGGGCAGTCGTTGAGATCGGTGAGCAGTCTTTCGAGGTCGTTGGCATCGTCGAGACAGGCGGCTCGAATCAGGGTCTCGGAGCCGACTTCTACCTGCCGATATCTGATGCACAGTCGCTGGCAGGTCTGTCCAACGACCAGGTTAACCAGGTGTACGTGCGCGTTGACAAGGCGACCGGGGTGGGCACAGTTATCGCTGATGCAGAAGCACAGCTCGGTGATATCTCAGCCGTAACAGACCAGAGCATCGTGTCGGTGATGGGTGGGATCACCCAGATATCGGACCGATTCGCCGCGATAGCGGCAGTAGTTGCACTGATGGGTGGGCTGGTTCTCACCGGCGTCACGCTGCACGCCGGCATCAACTTGCGCTCCAGAGATGTCGGAGTGATGAAGGCAACCGGATGGCAAACTCGCGACGTCGTACGCCTCTTCACCGTCGAGGGAATCGCGTTGAGCTCTCTGGGTGCGGCGCTCGGCATCTTTCTCGCGTGGCTGACGATCGTGGCATTCGCCCAAGTTCCAATCGGCCTCCCATCGCTCTCGGGCTCGACGCCCAATCTCAGTGAGGTCGTGTCTGCTGATTCATACACGATCGCCGCAAGCCTGTCGTGGCCTGCAGTCTTGGTCGCGGTGACGACGGCGGTCTCTGTGGCCACCGTCGTGAGCGTCGTGTCGGTGCGACGCGTCTCGCGTCTCAAACCTGCAGACACCCTGCGAAGTTGACAGATCTGGTTGCCGAGTTGCGCTCAATTCCTGCCGAGAACTCCAACATGTTCTGTATCAAAGCGTTGCACCGGTTCGCGTTCTGTCCTATCAGGCCCACAGACAGACCCCTGGTCAGCTAGGGGCTGTGTCCGTTTGGAGAAGGTCGACTACGAGCCGAGGGCGCGCACGACGCGATTCAGTCCGAGAAAATGCCTCGGCTACCAACCTGGGACCTGTCGTTGCGGGCTGGGCGATCTCGCTGACCTAGACCACGTAGCGCGCGGGTCGCTGCACCCGCCGAGGGGTGCGCGGACTGCGCCGCGAGGACGAGCAACGCATCAGTCGTTAGCGGTCGCGAGCATCACGGCCGACGGCGGAACCCTCCTAATTGAACGGTCGGACTCGAGCAGCACGAGGTACTGGTCCGTGCCGCCGAGGAGCATGACCGGACGGCCAAAGAGGTCCTTGTCCGTAGTAAGCAAGGTCACCGTCACGCGGTCCGCGCGCAGACCGGTCAGCGCGGAAAAGACAGGAGGGACAGGGCGTTGAGCCCTGGTATCGAAGACGGCGCCCACTGTAGACGCGTAGGGCAACAGCAGAAGGAGCAGCCCGAGAGCGACGAGAGCGTCACGCTGCATCCTCCTGTGATCATCAGATGGATGGTCTTCCCTCTCCGCATCGCCTGCAGGTACTCCACGAGGTCCTACCGACAGAGTCTCCGAAAATGCGTTACCGGCCGTCATGATCACCAGCGCGGGGAGTGCCAGGAGGGATCTGAGGAACCACGAGCTGGTGGCCTGCCAGAGAGAGATCCCAACAAGGACCGCGAGCATGTACACAGGGCTTCCCAACGCGATAGAGATGAGGTATCGGCCGGTTAGCGGGAGCCGCGCCCGCAGTAAGACGGCGGCCTTGGTCGCGAGTGCTATCACGGGAAGGGCTAGAGCACCGCACGCCGCGGCCAGGATGCCGATTACAGCGAAGCCGATGGCCCCCCGTGAGAGGGTTTCGGCGTACCCGATGCCGACCTCACTCGGGGTCACCCCAAGAAGGCCGTAGTAGATCGCGTGATGCGTTCCTATCCAGGCAAACGAGGCTATCCCGACGATGGAGAGGGAAACAGCAGGATGCTGCCTCGCCCACCGCACTAGTTCTGGGCGGATGCCGTCGGCCATCGCGAGAGGATACGTCGCGCGCTCATCGATCAGGCCCGCTCATGGGCTCCGGTCCTTCGTGGCAGTAGTGAAGCGTGTGGCCGGCGGAGGTCAGACCTTCGCTTGTCCTTCCCCGCGAGCGGCTTCAGTCCCAGTTCTTCGAGAACTCGCCGCTGCTACCAAAGCGATCCCATGAGGCCTCTGTCGGAAACGTGGTGGGCGCTGCCGGCCCGTCATAGAGCCATTCGTCCGGAGGAGGACCCGATGCGCCAATCGCGAGCCACCACCCTGTGACTGACTCGCGGGCTGCGTACCAGCGTTGCCCGTCTCGGCTCACTCGCATGGTGATTCCGTGGTCGGCAGGAAGGCCGAACCGGGCGAAACCGGGGGCTACCAGCGGAAGCAGATCGCGCCGGTAGCGTTTTCGGTCTCGATAGTGGCCCATATCGCATCCTCGTGCTGTGGCTGCTGGCGGCGGCGACGGTGGCCGCCGCCCTCCCCAGCGTGGTGGCGAGCAACGGGTCGGCGACGGCCAGGGCCCGGGTAGAAGTGATCGGGGCCGCGGCCTTTGCCGGTGATGGTGTCGTCGCCGTCAGCGGCAGCGTCGGTGTCGTGTCCCAGTGGTTCGGCGCCGCCGCACCGTCCCGGTTCGCCGCCGGTCGGACGTTCTCGGTGAGTCCGGCGGTAGCCGTACTGGCCCGCGACGGGACCATCGTCGCCACCGCCAGTGAGGTCACGGTGAGCATCGGCGCTCTCGTCGTCAACGGGCTGTACGCCTTCCCCCTCCCCGTCGAAGCGGTGAGCCTCGGCCAGATTGTCAGCAACCACCACACCTATCCCGCCTCCGACATGAACGTTCCCGAGGGCACCCCGATCTACGCCGCGCACGCCGGAGTCGTCGAGCGCATCTCCATCCCCAGCGAGGACCCGGACAAGGATCGATGCGGCCTGGGGGTGACCATCGCCGGTCAGGACGGTCACGTCTACACCTACTGCCACGGCAGCGCGCTGGCGGCCCACATCTACCCCGGGGTCGTCGTGGGCACCGGGGAGACCATCATGCTCTCCGGCAACACCGGCCGCTCCTCAGCCCCCCACCTCCACTTCCAGATTCGCGATCCCGGAGGCAGACTCATCTGTCCCCAGGGCCCGCTCGAGGCCTGGTGGCTGGGCATCGCCCTCAGCCCGGTCGGGGCGCCCGACAGCGGGTGCAGCTACTGAGAGCCACAGGCTGCCAGCTACCGGCTGCCGGCAAAATCCGCGGCCTTGTTCCCTCACCGGTGCCGGGGCGCTTCTGACTTCGGGCGGTGGCCCCCTCCCTGTGGCCTTCGGCGCAGCACCTCCCCAACCTGCGCTCTGCTCCGGCGGGGGAGGTAAGAGCGGGTAACCGGGCGGCCTAAGGGGCTTTGAGACGAAGCACGATGCGGTCGCTCTCGGCGGACTCGAGCTGGGCGCCCCGGTCGAGAAGCGACGAGAAGTCGAGTTCGGTGTCGGGGACGTCGACCCCCACGAGGAAGGTCACTCGTTCTTCGTCTCGCCGGTGGATGCTCACCCCGGACACTCCGGCGATGCCCACCAGGTCGCGCTCGAGGTCGGCCACAGCCGCCGCCGACGGCACCGGGAACATCTCGACTTGGATGATGCGGCGACCCGGCGGCGGTGGCTCCAGGCCGTCCTCCACGGGTCCGGGCTCGTCGGGCGGACTGTCTGGGGTCGCCTCCGAGTCTGGTTCTTCTGTGCTCTCCCCGTCGTTCCCCCACAACTCCGTCGGGACCACCACCGGCACCGGCTCGGCTTCGGGCTCGGCGGGGAAGCCCTCGAAGGACACCGTCGTGGCAAGGCGATCGATCTGGGCGTCGATGGAGGCGAAGAGTCCGCTGATGCCGCCGCCGGACCCGATCAACGGTTGCAGAGGGCCGCCGGGCTCCTCGGCCCGACGGATGATCTCGTGGGCGCGGCGACGTGCCTCGGCGACGATGTCGTCGGCGGTCCGTGCGTCCGAAGTGCGGTGGGCCGTGCCCTCGGGGTGCATCGCTCCTTCCATCTCGCTCATCACCAGGCGTATCGGGGCGGCTCGGTGGACGCAGGATCCTCCGGTTCGCCCTCGTCCGGCTCGTGCACAGCATCCTGGGGCGGTGTGCGATCAAGAAGTATCTCGGAGCCCTCGGTCGGCGCCGCCCGGGACGCCCGGTGACCCCGGAGTCGCTCAAGAAGCGAGTCGCCGACCTCTCCGGTCGGCTCTCAAGCGAGCAGAATGCGCTCCGGGCGGTGGAACTCCGCCAGCAGATCATCGACGCCGAAAGGGCCCTTGCCGAGGCCGACACCGCGGCGAGCGTCGACGAGCTCGAGAAGGGTTTCGTCGAGTACGCAGCCTCCTACTCGGTCCGCAAGGGGATCTCCTATGCGGCATGGAGGCAGTCCGGCGTCCCCGCGCAGGTCCTCAAAAGGGCCGGGGTACGACGCTAGGTGAGTCGGGCGGCCGTACCATGGCGGCGTCGGGCCCGTAGCTCAGCCGGTTAGAGCAGCGGACTCATAATCCGTCGGTCCCAGGTTCGAGTCCTGGCGGGCCCACTGGCAAAACCCCTGGTCAGCTAGGAGTTTTGTGTTCGAGTCGATTGCGAGCAAGACCGGGGTCCGGTGATGCTGATGGTTCTGAAGAGACTGGTGCTGCTGTCGCTGGCGGCCGTCTTTCTGCTCGCTGCGTGCGCCCCGCAGGTCACACCGGTCGAGTCCGACAGTGATCCGGTGATCTCCCTGGGCGGGGAGCTCTATCAGGCGAACTGCCAGGCATGTCATGGGGGCGCCACCGGAGGCAGTGTGACCGACATCCCCCCGCCGCACAACGCCGACGGCCACACCTGGCACCATTCGGACTGCCTGCTCACCGAGATCATCCTGGAGGGTTCCCCGCCCCGTCCCGGGCTTCCCGAGGGCGTGGGTCCGATGCCTTCCTTCGAGGGGCAGCTCACCGTCGACGAGGTGGCCGCCATACTCACCTATATCAAGACCTGGTGGACCGAGGAGCAGCGGGAGTTCCAGGCCGAGATCACCGACCGGCTGTGTCAGTAGTGGGAACCACCAGGAGGGTCTGGCCGTGAGTCGGAGACGCCCCGGCTCCTCGCCAGGGAAGCGCTCCTCGCGAGGGAAGCCGCTCCTCCTCGTTGCCATGGCGCTGGTCGTGGCCGCGGCGATCGGTGTGGGGCTGTCCGCCGTCCGAAGCCCTCAGCGGGGAACCGCGGGGCAGCCGGTCGAGGCCTTCACGCACATTCACGGCTTGGAGGTCGCCCCGTGGGCTCCTCGGCAAGTGTTCCTCGCGACGCACCTGGGCCTCATCGTGATTGACGAGGCCGGGGCATGGGCCGTCGTCAGCGAGGAGGCCCACGACCTGATGGGGTTTCGGACCCATCCGAGTCAGGAGGGGGTGTTGTACGCCTCCGGGCATCCGGCACCGGGCAGTGGCGTCGCCAACCCGGTGGGGTTCAGGTTGAGCAGGGACGGAGGTCGGACCTGGGAGTCGCTCTCCCTGGAGGGGGTGGCCGACTTCCACGCCATGGCGGCCGATCACCGGGACGGTCGGGTGATCTACGGGTGGAACGTGGGCCGGGACCCGGGCTTCTACCGGAGTGGGGACGGAGGGCAGACCTGGGAGCGGCTCGATGGTTTGGATCCGGCGGTGGTCGGGGGTGTCTTCGCCGTGGCGGTGCATCCCGATGATCCGAACCGGGTCCTCGCCGGGACCGAGGTCGGGATCGTCGAGAGCCTCGACGCCGGCGGATCGTGGCGCTCGTTACTGGCCGGATACCCGGTGACGTCGATCGCCTGGGCGCCAGATGGGGGACTGCTCGCCTACCTGGCCCATCCGGACGGCGGGCTGGTCGTCAGCCTGGATCACGGCGCCTCTTGGACGAGTCTTTCCCTGATCCTGCAGAACGATGCGGTGGCCCACATCGCACCCCACCCGGCCGATCCCGAGGTTTTGTATGTGGGCACGTTCGGAGAAACGCTGCTGAGAACCACCGACGGGGGACGGGCCTGGGAACTGTTGGCCCAAGGGGGGGTGCCCTTGGAGGCTCCGCAGCCGGTGGCGCCGGGGGGGTGATTCGGCTCAGGATCCACGGTCACAATCCGTGGGTCCCAGATTCGAGTCCTGGTGGGCCCACTACGAATTCTCGAACCCCATATCGCCCCTGGTCAGGACGCGGTTTTCGGGTCTTGTCCTATTGCTTAGGAAATGTCGAAACTCGAACCTCGATCTGTGGGTCCGTTTGCTCGAGTCAGACGGTCTTCGTGATCGTGCCCCGATTGCTACCGGGATCGATCCTTGGATCATCAGTATCAGGCGCCTCGTGGTGAACGACCGGTTGCCACTCACACCAGCGCCCCCACCACCGCGAGAGCCTTCACTGTCCGCAGGTGGGGCGGCTACCACTCATCGGTGTGGCTGGGTGGGCCTTCTTGCTCGCTGTTCTACCGTCGCGGATCCTTGGATCGTGATATACCGAGAATCGCCGCGAAACCCCAGGTCAGACCCTTTTGCGAAGACCTGACGAACGAAGAAGCCGCAGGAGTCCACCTTGGGCTTCTCGCGTTCAACCTCGGCTAGTCAGCACGTCTTGCCTCCACGCTGTCGGTGAGAACGTAGAACCGAAAGCTCGTCCTTCCCGCAGGTCCTCGCTCAGGCGGAATCGGGTTGTCCCTGAACCATTGGAGATAGGCGTCGTAGGCCTCATGATCCTCGAATCGCAGCTCTGCGATCCGGTAGAACGTCTGTGGATCCTCGGCAGTTGCTGAGCCCGAACTGGTAGCTGTGATCGGCCGAATCACGGTATTGAATACCAAACTGTCTAGGAACGGATTGGAGAGAAGATCTGGGACGTGTACATCCCACAGCCACTGCTCATACTCATCGACATCCACACCGTCGATGATGTCGTATCCGAGGATCGCCTTTACGGCGGTGTTTCTCATGGATCATTCCTCCGCGGCTATTGAGTTTCGGTATGACAGCGTGATTCGGGCGAGGCGCACCACTGCTTCGTCGATGAGCGATCCGTCCTCCGCAACTGTGATGGCGCTGCCCGCCGCGTGAGCTGCTTCGAAGCGACCCACCGCGTCACGAGCAATGGTCAGCTCTGCCTCGCTCGGCGAGAACGTTCCGTTGATGATCGGGACCTGGTCAGGATGGATGGCGGCACGCCCTCCATACCCCATTCGGCGAAGTTCCTCGGAAGTCGTACGCAGCAAATCGAGGTCCCGGAATGATGTGAGCACTGGTCCGATAGGCGGGCCGAGTCTGACTGCGGCCGAGGCCAGCACGATGGCTATTCGGATTGAATTCATTTCCCGTCCGTCGAGAGAGGGGCGCATGCGAAGGTCGGCAGCCAAATCGGCCTCTCCGATCGCCAAATGCGAGACCCGGGGTGCGGTGGCTATGGCTTGAGCTGCGAGAACCCCAGCCGCGGTCTCCAACAGGGGGGCGATTCGCACCCTTCCAGGCCTGAGGTTGCTCGAAGCCTCGAGTTCATCGAGCCAAACGGCCACCGTCTCGACATCTGAGGGGGCACTCACTTTTGGGATGTACACGCCCGTGAGCGCGGGTTGCACCACAACCTCTAGATCGTGGCGGGATAGGTCGGGTTGCGAGTTGACGCGCACCCAGAGGGCGGCCGCTCCGTCTCGAGTCTGTTCGCTCAGCCAAGAACCGACGATTTCCCGCGCTTGGTCCTTGGAGCCGGCCGCGACGCCGTCTTCGAGATCCACTATGACGGCGTCGGCGCCTCGGCCAGTCGACTTGGAGAGCATGTCGAGTCGATCACCCGGGACATAGAGGAAGCTCCGGCTCGCCGCGAAGTTTGGTGGGGGGATGGACGCTGACACCTGCGGGTTCTTTCGGTTGGGCTGGTAGTGACGAGCGTAGCCCTGATATATTGAGAACGAAACGCTATTCCAGTGAGCGGAACACACATGACTCCGAATTCTCAAGCACTGCAGGGATTGCGCATCATTGATGCGTCAACCCTATTTGCAGGGCCCCTCGCCGCCACAATCTTGGCCGATTTCGGCGCCGAGGTGATCAAGATCGAGCACCCGCGAGGCGATCCGTTACGAGGACACGGGCACAGCAAGAACGGCGTACCTCTGTGGTGGAAGATGCTGAGCCGCAACAAGCGCGCGATCACTCTGAATCTCTCGCTTGCCGAAGGTCAAGCCCTCATGGAAAGACTGGTGGAATCTGCTGACGTTCTGATCGAGAATTTCCGCCCTGGCACTCTCGAGCGATGGAATCTCGCTCCCAAACGACTCCACGAAATCAATCCGAAGCTGGTGGTCGCCCGAGTGACCGGCTTCGGACAGATCGGCCCATATGCGACCCGGCCCGGGTTTGGAACGCTAGCGGAGGCAATGAGCGGTTTTGCCCACATCACCGGCGAACCTGACGGACCCCCAACGCTGCCGCCTTTCGGCCTCGCAGACGGAATTGCGGCTCAGGCCACTGCAAACGCTGTACTCCTAGCCCTCTATCACCGGGATGTTCACGACGGTCACGGCCAAGTAATCGACCTTGCAATCATTGAGCCGATCCTGACGATCCTTGGGCCGCAGCCAATCGTTTACGACCAGCTCGGCATCGTGCAGGCACGTTCGGGGAATCGTTCAGTCAACAATGCGCCGCGCAACACCTATCGCACCTCTGACCACAAATGGGTGGCTGTCTCGACAAGTGCACAGTCGGTCGCAGAGAGGGTGATGAGGCTTGTCGGGCATCCTGAGGTGATCGACCAGCCGTGGTTTCGAAGCGGCACAGAGCGCGCCCAACACGCCGAAGAGCTCGATGGATACGTTGGAGGATGGATATCCGAGCGAAACCTTGACCAGGTTGTCGAGGCGTTCGAAGCAGCCGAGGCTGCGGTTGCTCCGATCTATGACATCGAGCAGATCATGCAGGATCCTCAGTATGAGGCGCTCGGAACAATCGCAACCGTCGACGACGCTGAGTTGGGCAGTGTCAAGATGCAGAACGTGATGTTTCGACTATCAGAGACACCGGGAGAGATCCGGTGGGCCGGACGCAAGCTGGGAGAAGACAACCGCGACATCTACCTCCATGAGTTGGGCCTGACCGATGGTGAACTACTTGAACTGGCAGACAAGGGAGTCATATGACAGCACCCTGGGGATTGACATGGGAGACCATTGCAAAGTCTCGGGTGATTGACCTGGCCCATGTCTGGGAGCGCGGCATGCCGGTGTCACCCAATCACCCTGCGTTCGAATTGGCGATGATGCGTCGTCACGGTGACATGGTCCGTTCTGATGGAGGATCGGCGGCAAACGAGATGTTCTTGATGGGCGGTCATGTCGGTACCCATATCGATGCGATCGGTCACGTCTCCCAGGACGGGCTCATGCACGGAGGTGTCTCAGCTGCCGATTCGCAGTCCAACCACGGGTTGAGCGCCCTAGGAATCGATATGGTCGAGCCGATCGTGTGTCGCGGCGTGCTGTTGGATGTGGCTGCGGTCCATGACGTTGCTGTCCTCGACGCCGGGTATGAGGTCACTGCTGATGATCTAGCGGCGGCCCAGAAGGCGTCCGGAGCCGTCGTCGGTAAGGGCGACGCGGTCCTGATCCGAACAGGTTGGTCGGTGCACTGGGAAGACCCAGTGGTGTTTGGTGGGCAAGCACACGGGGCTCCCGGACCAGGTGATTCTGCTGGTCGGTGGCTGGCCGATCGCCAAGTTCGCGTCACCGGCGCCGAGACGATCGCCTATGAGGTCATTCGCCCCGGTGCCGGACACACCACCTTGCCGGTACATCGCATTCTCTTGGTTGAATTCGGTATTCACATAATGGAGGCCATGAATCTGATTGAGCTGGCAACGGCGGGAACGCAGGAGTTTCTGTTCGTCGCCGCCCCTCTCAAACTCGTGGGTGGAACAGGGTCTCCGATCCGACCGCTGGCTATCATCGATGGCTGACGGACTCGTCCATGCGCTCGGTAACTTCGCTGCGAGCACCCGATCCGCTGGGCTTGGTGCGGATCTTGTGCAGGACGCCAAGGAACGGCTCCTGGACATCATCGGCAACGCGTTGGCTGCGACCAGCGAACAACCGAGCCAGATTGTTCTCGCAGTTGCCCGTGAGGCTGGGGGAGCCGAGCAGGCCACCGCGATGGGTCAGGCCGATCGGTTGCCCGCCGCGAATGCCGCTCTTGTAAATGGGACGCTGGCTCATGCCCTGGACTTTGACGACACACACCTCCCGTCTGTCCTGCACCCGTCTGCGTCCATCATTCCGGCAGCTTTGGCGGTCGCTGAGACAGAGGGCTCTTCTGGGGGCGATCTTCTGACGGCTGTCGCTATTGGCGATGAAATCTGTGTGCGATTGGGAATGGCGGCCTATGACCCCGAGATCAAGAACTCGATCTTTTTCGAGAAGGGCCTTCACGCAACATCCATCGTGGGAACCCTCGGAGCTGCCTCAGCAGCGGCGACCTTGCTTGGCTTGGATGCAGAACAGATCGCCCACGCCATCGGGATTGCGTCCAGCATGGGAGCAGGTTTGCTCGAGGCCAACCGGACCGGCGGCTCAGTCAAGAGAGTCCACTGCGGTTGGGCGGCTCACGCTGGTGTAAACGCGGCCATGATGGCCCGTCACGGATTGACCGGGCCTCCGACAGTCCTGGAGGGCCGTTTTGGGTTCTTCCGGGCGTACTCAGATGGGCGTTTTGACCAAGGAGCGATTCTGAATGGCCTGGGTGAAACCTGGGAGTTGCCCCGCATCTTCTACAAGCCATATCCAACCAACCACTTCACCCACGCTGGCATTGATGCTGCGTTGGCGCTGCGCTCTCGAGGAGTAGACCCAGCAGATATCGTGGCCATCCACCTCGGCGTGCCAGCGCCCGTGCTGCGAACCATCGCTGAACCCCCCGAGCAGAAGGCTCATCCACTGACCCCGTATCACGCCAAGTTCAGCGGTCCCTTTACCGTGGCCACTGCGTTGATCGGAGGAGGTGGCCTCGGGGTGTATTCCGACGACTTCACCGACGAGACATTGCGTGATCCAGAACGTCTCCGTCTGGCGGGTTTGGTGCGCTGCTTTGCTGACGAAGAGGCTACGGCCGCGTTCCCTCATCAGTTCCCGGCGGTGCTCACCCTTGGACTGCGAGACGGAACCGAGGTCTCCGAGAGGGTTACGCACAACCGCGGGGGTCCGGACCGGCCCCTCTCACCAGAAGAACTGGCTCTCAAATTCCGTCTGAACGCCCGCCGTAGCGTTCCGGCCGAACAGACTGCCGGTCTCGAGGCCGCCATCTGGTCGCTCGAAACCTCGGAGTCGATCGCGAGCTTAATGCAACTCACGCACTGAAACAGGAGAACGCTATGAATCAGGAGTGGGCCGTGGTGGCGGGTGCCAGCGGGGCGCTGGGAACCGTCATCTCGGAGAGTCTGAGCGAACGCGGGTTCAGCGTACTTGGGCTGGCTCGCCACCCAGGAGCGGGTCTCATCGAGGTTGATCTCACGGACGATACGTCTGTCGCAGCCGTGGGCGATCACGTCAGCGGCCCGGTCCGCATCGTGGTCCATGTAGCCGGACCGCCTTTGGCGGGCGGCATCGCCGACGTCGATCCTCAGTCGGTGCTTGCCGCCGTCGACATCAAGGTGAATGGCTTGTTGCGGCTGGTCCGAGCCGTCGACCGCCACTTTGTACCTGGGAGCCGGATCGTGGCTGTGACCGGAAACCTGGGATATGACCCCATCCCGGCTTCTGTCACCGCGGGCGTCGCAAATGCGGCGTTGGCCGCATTGGTGCGCCAGTTGGCCCGCGCCTATGGACCGCGCGGAATCACCTGTCACGCGGTAGCGCCGGGTCCGGTTGACAGCCCGCGTGTCGACCGCCTAGTCGAGCACGTGGCGATTTCCGCCGACGTGACTTCTGAAGAAGCGCGTTCCCGTCTTTTGGCTGAGGCGTCGGTCGGGCGCTTCGCTACTCCCCAAGATGTGGCCTGGGCTGTCTCGCTCCTGCTCGACGATGCAGCCACTGTCATGAACGGGTCGACCTTGTTCTTGGATGGGGGTCGCCGGACTGCCATCCCGTGAGCCTTTGGCTCCGCAGCGATGAACCGAGAAGTGCTGACTCCAACCCTTCCATTCTGCGGTTCGAATGCCGCGGAGTGCCCCTCAGGGGTGTTGCAACAAGACGCCGGACTCGGCAAGGTCATTCCAGACATGCTGTTCCACGATGAGTTCGTGGCGGACTACGAAGCGGTCACAAAAGCGGATTCTGCTGAAGGCGACACCGTGGCAGTTGATCCCGTCGAGATCACCCGTGGTGACCACGACCGAAGTTTCCGGGTCAAGGTCGGATACGTCCCAGGTGTGATGGGTCTTGTTGAGTGAGCGGTACCGGTCCGCCAGCGCAGCCGTCAGCTGTTCGAGTCCGTCGAACCGCCCCTGGGGGAACACCAGCAGAAGGTCGACGGATAGGTAGGTGGCAGCTTGCTCCGTATCTCGTCGCCCCATTGCGAGCAGATACTCACGTACGAGTTCCACCGGATTTGTTGGCATGGGCCCTACCTTTCCGTTGGCACCCGCTCTTGGCTTATGCTACACTCTATCCCTCTCCGAAACGCTGTTTCGCTGAACGGAACAGATGGGGAAAGCGTTAGAAAGGGTCGGCATGAAAAGAATGAACATTCTCCTATCCCTGCTGCTCTCGTTGGTGCTGGTCGCGGCGGCCTGCGGAGACGATGATGCGGGGACCACGACAACTGCTGCGGCATCTACGACGACACAGCCCGCGGCAGAAGAGACTACAACGACGGTGCCGCCAGCGCCGGTGTTAATCGGCGCGATCCACCCACTTACGGGCGGTCTGGCTGGTGCCGGCAACCGCATGGACAACGGGGCCAGGATGGCTGTCGATGAGATCAACGCTGCAGGCGGCATCACGTCGCTCGGGGGCGCCCCCCTGGAGTTGATTTCCGCCGATTCGACAGGAGCACCCGACGTAGGCCAGTCCGAGGCCGAACGCCTCATCAGCGCCGGCGTTTCAGCAATCATCGGTACCTATCAGTCTGCAGTGACCACCAATGTGGCGGCCATCGCTGAGCGCGAGGGTGTTCCACTTGTGATTGATGTTGCTGTGGATGATTCGATCCTTGATCAGGGATACACCTACACGTTCCGGCTTCAGCCGAATGCGACCAGTATGGGAACCAACGGTGCCAAGTTCCTTAGCGAGCTCGGCGGTGACGAGATCAAGACCGTGGCCTATCTTCATGACGACACCGGATTCGGTGTGTCAGTTTCTGAAGCCTTTACGACTGCAGCGGCTGCCCTCGGGATCGAAGTGATCACCGACATCACTTATGCTCCGTTCTCGGTCACAGACCTTACGACGGAGATGGCCCAGGCCGCAGCCGGGTCCCCGGATGTGATCGTGATTACCGGGTATTACAACGACGGATTGCTGGCAGCTCGTGCAGCCATCGATTTGGAAGTTGATGTAAAGGCCATTGTTGGCATCGCTCAGGGTGCCTTCCACACGCCACAGTTCGTCGAGGACTTCGGTGCTGATGCTGAGTTGTTCTTCAACTCGAACTACCACTTCAACTCGTCGGACCCAACAGTGGCTGGCATCTTGGAGAGGTTCGAGGCGAGGTTCGGCGAGGCGATGGACACAGAGGCGATGCTCGCCTACCAGGCCATCTATGTCGTTGCCGACGCCCTAGAGAGGGCTGGGTCCTCTGATCCAGCCGACGTTCGGGCAGCACTTGCCACGACGAACATCGCGGATCACTTCCTGGCTTATCCAGGCCCGATCACATTCGACGACACCGGCGAGAACATAAACGCCGAGCCGGTGCTGATGCAGGTGATCGACGGCAAGGTACAGCAAGTCCTCCCAATTGGACTGAGGGAGACCGACCCGGTGTTCCCCGGCACCTCGTGGGGCAGCTGAGCACTTAACCGGTAGGAGATAAGAAGCGACATGCGAGGTCGGTCCAGCAAAGTAGTCTGGGCCGGCCTCGCAGTCGTTATGGCGGGCGTCGTCCCGCAGACGGCGTGGTGGGACCTGAACCACACGGTGTTTGCCCAGGCGGTCGTGTCGGGACTGTTGATCGGTGGGGTCTACAGCCTGGTGGCTATGGGTTTGAGCCTGGTGTTCGGTGTCCTGGACATCATCAACTTCGCTCATGGGGCGCTGATGACGATCGCCATCTACGCCAGCTACTTGCTCTTTCAGAACTATGGGGTGGACCCCTACGTATCGCTCTTGATCACCATCCCACTGTTGTTCATCGTGGGTGTCGGTATTCAACGATTCGCTATCAATCCGGTGATGGACGCACCGGTCCACAACCAACTGCTGTTGACGTTGGGGATTGCGATCATGATCGAGAACCTTGCGCTTGTGTTGTTCACCGGCACTCCTCGGTCGATCGAACTCGCATACGCAAGGAACGAGTTCGACCTAGGAGTCGTGACTCTTGATTTTCCTCTCAAGGTGTTTGGCGCCGTGGTGAGCCTCCCGAAGTTGGTTGCGTTCCTGGCGGCGTTGGTGCTCGCTGGTGTCCTCTACCTGCTCATACAACGCACCCAACTCGGGACTGCCATCAGAGCCTCGGCGCAGGAGCCCGAGGGGGCGGAGCTCGTCGGGATCGACGTTCGCCGCATCTATATGATCACGTTCGGGATAGGCGCCGCTTGTGTGGGCGCAGCTGGATCGTTGGTTCTTCCGTTCCTCTTCGTCGCCCCGACAGCCGGCGCGACCTTTACGATCATTGCGTTCGTCGTGGTGGTGTTAGGCGGGATGGGCTCGATTCCGGGCGCTCTTGTCGGTGGGCTCGTGATTGGCTTGACACAGGAGCTAACTCAGCTGTTCGTACCGGGGTCGAAGTTCCTCGGAGTCTTTGTTGTCTTCCTTGCGGTGTTGTTGTTCCGCCCTGAGGGCATCTTTGGACGGGTCCGGCGATGACGAGGCTATTAAAGCTTGTTGCGGCCTCGTCCCAGGACCTTATCATTCTGCTGGGTGTGGTCACGGTCCTGGCTCTCGTGCCGCTCGGGGTCTCGACCTTCACCCTGTCCGTAGCCACGACAGCCCTCATATTTGCGTTGGCCGGAATCGGGTGGAACGTGCTTTCAGGGTTTGCAGGGCAGTTCTCGTTCGGACACGCCGCTTACTTTGGTCTGGGTGCCTACACCGTCGCCGTCATCTTTACGAAGTATTCGATATCTCCATGGTTGGGTCTTGTGCTCGGGGGGCTGGTCGCAGCGATCTTTGGGCTCTTGACAGGTTGGATTTCCTTCCGGTTCGGGCTTAAGGGTGCCTATTTCGCCCTCGCCACTTTTGCCTTGGCAGAGTTGCTTCGGCTGACTTTCAACAACTTTGATTACGTCGGAGCTGGGATCGGAATCACAATTCCGCTTGCTGGCGGGGATTCCTGGGGATCACTGCAATTCGAGGACACTCCGGCCATTCGATACTTCGTGGCGCTTGGCCTCGTTGCTCTTGGCACTTTGGCAGTGATCATCATCAAGAGATCGCGCGTGGGGAGCAGGATGCTGGCGGTGCGCGAGGACGAAGATGCAGCGGCATCGCTGGGGATCAATCCGCTGCGAGCCAAGCTGGTAGCAATCGCTGCGAGTGGTTTCATAACTGCCGTTGCCGGTGGCTACTACGCCATGTTTCTCATGTTCGTCGACTCC
Organism: Acidimicrobiia bacterium; assembly: GCA_040902765.1. Lineage (NCBI taxonomy): Bacteria > Bacillati > Actinomycetota > Acidimicrobiia > Acidimicrobiia bacterium. The sequence goes on from JBBDWO010000028.1 coordinate 123,688, forward strand.
GACCTGGCGTTCGGGCCCTTTGTCTCCGTCGTTATTTTGCTGCGACCGATTGTGGGCGGAGTCGGCACCATATGGGGACCGGTCGTGGGTGCCGCCATCCTCTCGGTGCTCGGAGAGGTGACACGGAGCCTCGTTCGAGATCCTCCTTCTTTCCTCCAAGTTATCGAGGGGGCCAATGGGCTCGATCAGGTCGTATTCGGGCTGATTCTTGTTCTGGTGATTATCCGCGCTCCCGACGGGGTACTCGGCTGGTTCCATCGGTTTAGAACGAGGAGCGCGCAGTGAGCACGATTCTTGAAGTCAAGGGGGTCATCAAGCGTTTCGGTGGCCTCACTGCGGTCGACGGCATCAGCGTCGATGTGGCCGAGGGCGAGATTCTCGGAATCATCGGACCGAACGGAGCCGGCAAGACCACGCTGTTCAACCTGATCTCGGGGGCGATCTCGCCTGACGAAGGTGAGGTCGTCTTCAACGGCGAGAGAATCGATCAATTGGCGCCGTACATCATCGCTGAACGCGGTCTGGTCCGAACGTTTCAGATCGTCAAGCCATTCGGGGGGTTGACGGTCTTCGAGAATGTCTTGGTGGCGGCGTTTTTGCGTCGGTCCGACCCAATCGAGGCGGCCGCTCACGCCACTTCGGTACTTGAGTATGTAGGGCTGGGTGCGTTCGCAGATCGTCAGTCGAAGGGCCTGACGCTCGCTGGGCGCAAGCGCCTAGAGCTTGCCCGAACCTTGGCGACGGACCCCAAGGTTCTTCTTCTCGATGAGGTTCTGGCAGGGCTGACTCCCACTGAGAGTGCAGAGATGGTGACCCTGGTCAAGGCGATTCGTGACGGAGGCGTAACGGTCGTAGTGATCGAGCATGTGATGGCGGCGATCATGGCTCTGTCGGACCGCATTGCTGTGATTCATCACGGCGAGTTGCTGGCCGTCGGATTGCCAAGCGAGATTGCTAAGGATCCGAAAGTGGTGGAGGCCTACCTCGGAAAGGAGTTCCAAATTGCTCGAGATTGAGGGTCTCCGTGCGGGCTACGCAGATCTCGAGATCCTCCACGGGATCGATCTCGAGGTGAGGGAAGGGGAAGTCGTCGCCCTGATCGGCGCCAACGGAGCTGGCAAGACCACAACCCTGAAGACCATATCCGGTGTCGTACGCTCCTCAGCCGGGTCGATCAGCTATGACGGTTCTCTGATTCACGAATGGCAGCCACGCCGGGTCGTCGCGGGTGGACTCGTGCAGGTTCCGGAAGGCCGCAAGCTGTTTCCGGACCTCACTGTGAATGAGAACCTGCACCTCGGTGCCTACCGGCGCGGCCGAGAAGAGGCCGACAGGACCATTGTCGAGGTTTTTGAGCTGTTCCCGCTCCTCGAGGAGCGCCTTGATCAGACCGTCTCGACGCTGAGCGGTGGAGAACAGCAGATGCTGGCCATCGGCCGAGCTCTGATGGCGCGACCTCGATTGCTCATGCTCGATGAACCGTCGCTTGGCCTGGCTCCGATGCTGGTAGCCGACATCTTCAACGTGATCCGCGACATCGGAAAGCGGGGGGTCACAGTGATGCTTGTCGAACAGAACGCCGCTCAAGCCCTTCAGCTGTCTGACCGCGGGTACGTACTCGAGAGCGGCAACATCGTGTTGGAGGGGACCGGAAAGGAGCTGCTCGGAGATGATCGAGTCCGGTCGGCCTACCTTGGTCTCTGAACTTTGCGGTATCGGGCATGATGACGTCAGTTGCTGAAGCGGTCACGACGCTGGGCGCTCGGTGCGCGGGCTTCAGATGGACTGATGCGCCAGGATCGGTGCGAGATCGCGCCCTGCTCGTCGTCTTCGACACCCTCGGCGTCATGATGGCCGGAGCTGCCGCCCCCGAGAGCCAAGCCTTCGCCGAGCGTCACCCGGAGAATGGTCCGGCGCCATTTGCCGGACTCGAGAGATGGGGCACGGCTGTTGATTCCTGTTGGGTGAATGGAGCTTCCGTCTGTTCGCTCGAGCTCGACGAAGGTAGCAAATACGCCCGCGGCCATCCGGCTGCGCACGTCATCCCCGCAGCGTTGGCCCTCGGAGCCGACGACGGCATATTATGGCTCGAAGCGGTCTTGGTGGGGTATGAGGTTGCAGCGAGGTTCGGTCGGGCCACTCGACTTCACGATGGTGTCCATCCCCACGGAACGTGGGGTGCGACTGGCGCGGCCGCAGCGGCAGCCAGGCTTCTGGGTCTCGACGGCGACGGTGTCGCTATGGCGATCGACGCAGCGACCGGCCTCAGCCTCGCTCCGCACTTCGAGACGGCCTTCACCGGACATCCAGTGAGAAACTTGTGGGTTGGAGCAGCCAACGCCGCTGGTTTGGCAGCAGCTCGTTTGGCTGCATCCGGATTCGGCAAAGTAGATGGGACGGCTGCCACTACTTATGGTGATCTCCTCGGCAGTTTCGACCCTGATCCACTGGTTGCTGACCTCGAAGAACCGTTCGAGATCATGAGTGGCTACTTCAAACGGCACGCCGCGTGTGCCTATACGCATGCCGCTGCCGATGCCGTCCTCAAGCTGCTTGGACAAGAGCCGCTTCCGGCAGAGGAGATCGATTCGGTGACGGTGGAGACCTATCAGATCGCCGCCAGGCTCAACCGAACCGAGCTACCGACCCGTCTAGCTGCGATGTTCTCAGTGCCCTTCGTTGTTGCGGTGACGATGCTCGAAGGAGCGTTCGGGCCGACCTCAGCCGATGAATCTCATCGCAGCAGTCTCATCGTCAAGAACCTCGCGGAGCGGGTCAATGTGGTTGCCACTGACGAGTTCGAGGAGCGACTTCCGGAACGGCGTGGTGCTCGAGTCTCAGTGCAGATGAAGGATGGTTCTCGGCGAGTCGCTGAGATCAAACAGCCGGTCGGTGATGCCGCTGAAGGCTCATTTGGGTGGCCGGAGGTGCGCGCCAAGATCGAAGATCTCATCGGGCACGAGCGAACCGTGGATCTCGAGGATTCGATTCGTCTTCTGGAGGACCAGGGTGTTGGCCCCCTCTTTCAGGCTGTGACAAGGAGATGACATGAAGCTGCGCGCCATCACCCCGATCGTCGTACCTGAGCAAGAACTCGCTCGTCGGCAGGTTCGCTATGACGCACTTGCTCCGAGCGGAGTAACGATCCATCTCGACAACCTTCTGGACGGTCCGGAGCGACTCGAAACCGCCGGTCAGATCCGAGACTCCGAGCGACTCGTCCATCGCGAGGCACTGCGAACCGACAGCGACTTCGACGGCATCTTCTTGGACTGTGTGCTCGATCCGGCGCTGGAGCAGCTTCAAGCGGAGTCTCCAATTCCGGTGTTTGGGATTACTCGACTGGTATCGACGCTTCTTGGATCGCTCGACCTGCGAATGGCAGCCGTTGCCCGCAACAAGGCGATAGCCGATGAATTGACTGCCCGCATCAGTGCCTACGGCTGGTCGTCTCACCTTGAAGGCGTCCTCATTCTTGACCTTGCACTCGAGGACATCGGCGACACCGGCCTCTGGAACCGGATCGTCGCGGAGCGGGCGACAGCCGGCGATTTCGACGGGGTAGACGCCATCATCAATGGGTGCTCCGCAGTTGAGGTGCACTCGACTGAAGGACCGCCACTTGTGGACCCGACTGGGCTTGCGCTCCGGCTGATCGGGATGCGGGTCAAAGTGTTGTCGGGAGATCGGGCGTGAGCGAGGGGTCGCTGGATGTTCTCGTGGCGGGGGCTGGCGCTGCTGGTTTGGCCGCAGCTCTCGCAGCTGCTGACCGCGGACAGCAGGTCGTAGTGGTTGAGGCCAAGGAGACGTTCCGAGTCGGCTCCAACACTGCCATGAGCACTGCGATGGTTCCGGCGGGGGGGAGTCGCTGGCAGATCGATGCCGGCATCGACGATTCTCCGGAGCTGTTCTACGAAGACATCATGAACAAAACGAAGGGCGCGGCTGATCCCGTGGTCGCCGCAGCGTTGACCAGACTGGCGCCAGATCTGGTGGCGTGGATGGCGGACGGTGCAGGCGTCCCATTCGAGCTTGTTACCGACTTTCAATATCCAGGTCATTCTCGAGATCGGTGCCTTGGTGTCTTTGATCGAGCAGGGAGCACGCTCCACCGATATCTTCTTGAGGAGATCGCACGACGGCCCGATGTCACACTGATTGCACCGATGAAGCTGGCGGAGGTGAGCCATGATCAAACGCAGCTCATCTCGGTACGCCTCGAAACCCCCGACGGGGGCAGCGAAGAGGTCACCCCCCGTAGCGTGGTGTTGGCCACCAATGGGTTTGGCGCCCGCAGCGACCTGGTGGCACGCCATATCCCCGAAATTTGGGGGGCCCGATACCACGGCGGTGATGGCAGCACAGGCGACGCACTCGCTATTGGTGAATCGCTTGGCGCCGACTCGGGGTACCTCGACGCATATCAGGGCCACGGATCGGTGGCCACTCCCCACGGGATACTTGTGACGTGGGCAACCGTGATGCACGGTGGCATGTTGATCAACAGCGCCGGTAGCCGGTTTGGTGACGAGACAACCGGATACTCGGAGTACGCCGTACCTGTGTTGAGGCAGTCCGATGGGGTTGCCTGGGTGATACTGGACGAGCGTATTGATCAATCGTGCCGGGTCTTCAAGGACTATCAAGACCTTCTGGAGGCTGAAGCCGTTCGCTGGTCAGACGGAGCGGGAGAACTCGCCCGGATGATTGGTGCACCATCGGGGCAACTTGAAGCCACTCTGGCCGCTGCCGCCGAAGCCGCCGCTGGAACGCGTGAGGACCCGTTTGGTCGGAGCTTTTGGGAGGAGCCTCTTCGTCCACCTTTTGGCTCGATCAAGGTGACGGGGGCCCTCTTCCACACGCAAGGCGGTCTGCGAGTTGATGAGAACGCCCGCGTGTTGCGCGACGGTGCGCCGATCCCTGGGGTGTATGCAGCCGGCGGAGCAGCCGCTGGGATATCGGGCCATGGTGCTGCTGGCTACTTGGCCGGCAACGGCTTGCTGTCGGCTCTGGGGCTCGGATATCTCGCCGGACGCCACAGCGGACATGAGGACTGAAGGAAGACCATCATGTGGGTTGACGCCTGCTCGAGCGAGGAGATGACATGTTCGATCTCGTTGTAAAGAACGCGAGGGTCGTTCGACCCAACCATCCCGAGGTGGAGGCACTCGACATTGCCATCAAGGATGGAACCTTTGCTCGTTTGGCTCCGGACGTTGATCCGTCAGAAGCGACCGAGGTCGTGGATGCTTCCGACCTCTTGGCGTTCCCCGGTGTCGTCGATGCCCATATGCACTTCGGCATCTATCACCCGTTGAGTGAGGACATCGAGTCAGAGAGCCGGGCGGCTGCCACAGGTGGGGTCACGAGCGGCCTGAGCTACATGCGGACCGGTCAGTACTACCTGAACAAGGGCGGGTCGTACGGTGACTTTTTTCCAGATGTGCTCGAAATGAGCAAGGGTCGTTCGTATGTGGACTACGGCTATCACCTGGCTCCGATGATGGCTGAGCACATCGACGAGATCCCCGAGTTGATAGAATGTTTTGGAGTCTCGTCCTACAAGATCTTCATGTTCTATGGAAGCCATGGCCTCCACGGCCGGTCGGACGAGCAAAGCACGTTCCTCATGACACCGCCCGGTGAGCGGTACGACATCGCTCACTTCGAGTTCATCATGCGTGGCGTTCGAGCGGCCATGGACCGATTCCCCGACAAGGCCGCCTACATCTCAGTGTCATTGCATTGCGAAACAGCGGAGATCATGCGCGCCTACACCACGATGGTCGAGGAAGCAGGTGAGCTGTCAGGTCTAGCGGCATATGACGCGGCGAGGCCACCTCATTCCGAGGGTCTGGCGATCACGATTGCTTCCTATCTCGCTCATGAAACAGATTGCACGAACATCAATCTTCTTCATTTGAGCTCAGCCAAGGCGTTGGATGCCGCGATGCGTATGGCGCAGGTGTTTCCTCAAATTGACTTTCGCCGAGAGGTGACGGTCAACCACCTTCTGGTCGACTTCGACACTGCCAACGGTAACTACGGAAAGGTCAACCCTCCGATCCGTTCGAGAGAGGACGTCGACGCGCTGTGGGACGCGGTTCTGGAGGGCAATGTCGACTGGGTTGTGAGTGATCACGCTTGCTGCCGCGAGGAAGTGAAGTTGGATGGTGATGACCCTGACAATGTGTGGTTGGCGAAGTCGGGGTTTGGAAGCACTGAATTCCTCCTCTCGGGCTTGCTCAGTGAAGGCACCAAGCGCGGGCTACCTCTCCATCGTGTCGCCGAGCTGGTCTCGTGGAACCCAGCGCAGCGTTATGGCCTGCTCCAGAAAGGCACCATCGCTGAGGGATACGACGCCGATCTGGTGCTGGTGAATCCGACCGAGACCTTCACAGTGCGCGCTGCTGATTCTGAATCGACTCAGGAGTATTCGCCTCTTGAGGGGCAGGAGCTGACCGGTCGAACCAAGCATGTGTTCTTGCGGGGAGCTCAGATCGTTGACAGCGGCCGGATTATCGGCGGAGCAACTGGGCGGTACCTGTCCCGTCCGACCAGGTGAGATCAGCCGGTCTCCGGTCGAAAACCTAACCGCGCGGCGAGTTGTCGCGTCGCTGCGACGATGAGAGGGGCAGCCTCATGGAGCTGACCGCCGAATCGTTCCACCGGTCCGCAAAGGCTCATTGATGCGATGGGTCGGCCTGTGTGGTCGAAGACAGGAGCGGCAACGGAGGCCGCATCAGCTTGTCGTTCACCCATGGAGACGGCAAAACCCGAAGCGCGCACCTTTGCCAGTTCCAGGCGCAAGAGGTCCGGGTCGGTGATGGTCAGGTCGGTGAATCGGTGGAGGTCGAGCCTGCTGAGGTACTCGTCGATGTCGTCACTTGGCAGGGACGCGAGGAGCGACTTGGACGAGCTGCCGGCGTGAAGAGGGAAAGGCTTGCCGAGTTCGACTGTCATCTTGACCTCGCGGAGCGGCGTGATCTGGTCGATATAGATGCGATCCCACCCCGACCGGATGGAGAGCGTGGCAGTCTCTCGTGTTGACTCCGACAACTCTTTCATCACCGGACGAGCAAGAGAGCGCACGTCAACGTGGCGTAGGAATGCCAGCCCGACATTTAGCGCAGCAGGACCGAGCGCATAGCGTCGAGACGCCAGCTCGATCTCGATAAAGCCCTTCTCCTTGAGACTGTTGAGCGTGCGATGTACCACTGCCTTGGATAGTCCTAACTCTTGAGCAATCTCCGTGACTCCCAGCGTTGGGCTGTCAGAGCGGACGAATGCAGCGAGGATATCGGCGGTTCGTTCTACAGCTGTGATGGTTTGTGCCAAGGTTCTGTCAAGCTCACGTCGGGTGGTTCAGAGCATAACCTGCCTGTTCCACGGAGTGGAACATTGATCCGGTATGGCTGGCGTCAGAGCTTCGTTCGCTTGGCTCAGCAGTCGGCGCATTCGGAGACCTCAAGGTGTCCTGTGGGATCACAGAATGATCACGAACGCCGAGGGACCAGCAGCCACGGGAGAGTAAGTGAGGGGACGAAAGTCCTCGGATTCCATTGTGGCGCCTGACAGGAGGCAATAAGCAGGGAGGGCATGCCCCGGGACCGACCTCATCTGGCTCATAACCCGAAGCGTGGAGGTTCGGATGCCAGCCCTCACGGCGCCTTTGTCGCCACTGGAGCCGGTGAGAACTCGCGAGTTGCTCATGGGCATACTAACGGCGACTCCGCGTTGGCACAGCGACTCGGCGGGTTCTGGCGTCAGTCTTCCAGAAATCTTCAGGTGTGAAAGCTGTCCTATTAGGCCCACCGTGCGGGGGCTTTGCGGCCGCTGGTCTTCGGGGATGACCACTCCGAGTCGCCGCGATCTCAACCGAGATGCCGGACCCTTGCTGCTGCCCTGTCGTTGGTCGGTGCTGAGCCCGATGACAAGCTCCCCTCGGATGGCCAGCAGCGTCCGGATGTCACCCTCTGTATGCTCGGCTCATGATGGCTACGAGTCCGACGCTCGTCGAGAGAGACGGGTATCTCGCTGCCGTCATGGAGGCTGTGAAAGGCTCGGCGGAAGCTGGGCGGGTGGTGCTCCTCTCCGGCGAGGCTGGCCACGGCAAGACCTCACTCCTCGACCATGTGCTGAAGGATCTGGACCACCGTTACCGGCTGTTGACGGCGGCATGCGAGCCGGTGGGGATTCCAGCAGCCTTCGCCCCCCTCTTCGATCTTCTCGACGACCTTCCCGACGATCTCAGAGCCGACGTGCGCTCTGGAACCGGACGCCCCGGGGTGTACGCCGGGATGCTCGACCTCATCAAGAACGATCGGGTGGTCTTGGCTATCGAGGATGTGCATTGGGCCGACGAGGCCACCCTCGGTCTGATCCGCTATCTGGGGCGGCGTATCCAAGCGACCAACAGCACCCTCATTGTCACCTTCAGGCCGGAGGAGCTGGCGCTCAATCCTCCCCTTCGCCTGGTGGTCGCCGACCTCGGTCCGACGGCGCTCCGGGTCGAGCTCCCCTCGTTGAGCCTCGCCGGAGTCGAGGAGATGACCCGGGGTCGGGGTGTTGATCCCTTGCGGACCTACGAGCTGACCGGCGGCAACCCATTCTATGTCGAGGAGGTGCTGCGTCATCCCGACCGCGACCTCCCGTCGACCATCCAGAACGTCATCCTCGCCAATGCCGAGCGCCTACCTGACGCAGCTATGGAGCTCCTTTACACCGTGGCCCTGAGCCCGGACGGTCTGCCGTTGGCTGCTGGAAAACCAGGATGCTCATGTCACAGTCGTCGCCGATTTCATTGCCCGTGTTGAGCAGGAAGCCGCGGGCTCTTAGCGCTCCGCTGGCAGTTGCCGAAGCGGGGACTAGAGGATTGGACCGGATGTCGCTAGATCTCATCCATCCTCGTGTCCTTGTTCTTGACACTGCTCCCGGGAGGCTCTCGCCACGGGGAAGTCCATAGGGATTGGTGCCGCGCCGTTGCCCTTGTTCGCGTTCCATCCTGGTGGGCCCACCAGAGACGCCGGTCGGCCCTCCTCCACGAGCGGGTACCCAGCCCTGCGGTGGCCGTGATCGCGTGGTTCGCGTTCCATCGTGTTAGGCCCACCAAGCGTTGTCGAGTTCACAACGACGAGGCTGCCGTTCTGCTCACGACCACGACTGTGGGGGAGACGCCAATTGTGTGGCTCTGAGCAGGCATTCACCTAGCAGACCTTTACCCTGGATTCGGCTCACGACCCGAGGGAGTGGTACGGGTGGTGGGTTCACCCCCCTGGCCGTGAGGCGTACATGATGACGGCTACTCCGAGGAGGCAGACGGCTGCTCCGATGATGTCGTAGCGGTCGGGTCGGAACCCGTCGAAGACGAATCCCCAAGCGAGGCTACCCGCAACGAAGACTCCGCCGTAGGCGGCGAGGATGCGTCCGAAATGGGGGCTCGGTTGGAAGGTGGCAAAGAACCCGTAGAGGCCGAGGGCGATCACTCCCGCGCCGATGAACGCGAGCCCTCGCTTCTCCCTGAAGCCTTGCCAGACGAGCCAGGCGCCGCCGATCTCGGCGATGGCGGCGATGACGAACAGTCCGATCGATCTCAGGATGGACATAAATCACGGGACCCTGTCAGCCGGCTGACCGTGGGGCGTATCTTATGAGTATTGGCTCCTCAGCTCGGACCGGGCGTTGAACTTCTTGTGGCCAGCAGCACGAAAAGTGCAGAAAGCTGCAGTACCAGACAAGCGACTATCAAACCCGTTGCCGTTCTCCCGTACAGGTAGCCCAGCACAGTGCTCCCGACGAACCAGGCCCCGCCATAGGCCGCTGCAAAGACGCCGTAGGCACTCGCTCGTCTTGCTGCGGGCACCAGATCGGCCACACCGGCACGTAGCGTGCTCTCTTGCACCCCCATCGCCATTCCCCAGACCACAACACCGAAGATGGCGACTGCGGCGGTACCGCTGAAGGCCAGCACGGTGCCCAACCCTGCCAGGACAGGCAGAACAATCAGGACTCGAAAGCCATATCGGTCATACAGGTGTCCGGTTACCAGGGCAGCCAGAGCGTCTGTTCCCATTGCCAGCGCGTAGATCAGGGGCACCGCGGCCGCAGGCACCAGTTCCCGAGATGACAGGTGGTACCCGATCAGGCCGAATGTGGCGTACCCGGCCATGGTCAGGCTGGTGAACACCGCATAGCGCCAAAAGGCAGGCGGTAGCTTCGCCGCTGGGGCATCGCCTGCCTGGATGTCGGCAGTGCGCTCTTCGTAGACGGCCGGGTTGGGGACTCTGCGCGCCAGCCAGACAAGGATGACGACGGCCATCAATCCCGGGACTGCGAGTACTCCGAAGCCCAAGCGGTAGCCGCCCGTTGCGGCCAGAGCGGCAGCTACCACTAGGGGGCCGATGAAGGCGCCCGCCTGATCCAGTGCCTCGTGAACTGCAAACGCCTTCCCGCGACCAGTGCTGCTTCCGGCGTTGGCGATCAGAGCATCCTTGGCCGGGCTGCGGACCGCCTTGCCGACGCGCTCCATAATGATCAGGGCTGACGCACCAAACAGACCAACCGGTAAGGCCAGGGCAGGCACAGCGACGACGGTGATTACGTAGCCAGCAATCACCCAAGCCCAGTACCGCCGGGACCGATCGGCAGCCGGACCACTGACCACGCGGAGAATCAGAGCCGTTGCCTCGCCAGCCCCCGTGATGGCGCCAATCATCAGCGCCGATGCTCCCAGCGAGCCAAGGAACGGCCCGGCGACAGAGCGGGCACCCTCATAGACAACGTCCACCAGCAGACTGACGACGCCGAAGGTGACCACAAACCGCCAGGGTGACAAGCGAGGCCGCTCGGGTTCTGGCCGCGTACTCACTCTGCCTACTGCGCAACTCCCCCTACCGGTCGGCCGGGCGGGCGGGCCCTTCCGCTCGATACACACGGACTGTGACAGGCTGGGTGGTGATCAGACCGTCACCGATCATCGCGTCGAGCACTGGGAGGATTTGCTCGATCTTGTCGGTGCGTGAGACGCACTCGATGAGGATGGGTAAGTCCTCCGACAGCCGTAGCACCGAGGAGGTGTGGAGCCGGCTCGACTTGCCGAACCCCTCGATGCCCTTGAGTACCGTGGCGCCAGCCAGGTCGTTCGCTCGCAGAGTCTCGACTATGGCTTGGTACAAGGGGCGACCCTCATGGCGGTCGTCCTCGCCGATGAAGATTCGCAGCAGTAACCGCTCGTCGTCGGAGCCGCGGACCGACCGTTCCGCATCGATGATGGGAGTATCCATTGGCCGTCCTTTCCCGAGTCGTCTCAGTCTGCCATCACATAGCCAAGTACGCAGAGCCCTATCCCAGCCACCAGCATCCCCGCCAGGTTGACTGCCGCCCTCACCCTTTCCCCCGTCTGAAGCATGGCGAGGCTCTCGGTACTCCAGGTGGAGAACGTGGTGAACCCGGCGGCGAAGCCGATGAGGGACACCCTGGCGATGCTTCCTGCTGGGGTAGCCGCCAGGACGAACCCCGCCAGCAAGCTCCCAGAGAGATTCACGGCAAGGGTGCCCACCGGGAAGCGTCCTGAGGTGCTCCGCTGGACCATCCCGGCAACCCAGTAGCGCCCGGCAGCCCCGACCCCTCCGGCCACCACCACAGCGAGTTCCGTCATCGCCCCTCCCCGAGGCGGTAACCGACGCCCGCCACCACCAACCCGGCCAGCGCCGACACCACCACGTAGCACCCGGCCGCCACGACGCGCCCTGCCTCGAGGAGAGCGACCGCCTCGACACCTAGCGCCGAGAACGTGGTGAATGAACCGAGCACCCCGATCGCCCAGAAGCCTAAGGACCACCACGGTGACGCAGACCGAGCACGTCGAGCCAGGTACCAGCCGAGCACACCCGCACCCACCACATTCACCGCCAGGGTGGCCACAGGCCATCCTCCGGGTTCCCACCCGAGCGCCGCCCCGACCCCGAGCCGCGCCGCCGAGCCCACCAGCCCCCCGGCCAGCACCGCGAGAACCCTCTCTAGCGATGCGGGACGACTCCCAGCAACCAACGGTATGGCTCCTCCTTGATGCAGTAGGAGCCATCAGCCAATTCGGCAGTTTCGGCGAGCTCCATCGCCGTCAGTCTCACGATGGTAACGCTCTCGACTTCGCCTTGGGCGAGGCGTCCGCTAGTTGAATTCACCGCACCCGGCGGGCCGCTTCAGACGGTGCTGGAGGCGGGGGACGTCTGCCGACCAGGTCACCGACCGTAGCAGGCATGGACCGCCTCCAAGAGCGCCTGCCTCTAGGGCATCCCGAAGAAGTTGCGGGACCAGGTACCGAACCGGCCAGTCCCTCAGTGCTTCAGACCTCCCCAGGTGGTCTTAGAGCCCTTGGAGCAGGACGACGCATTGGTTCGCGTTCTGTCCTGTTGGGCCCACAGCACGCCTTCGTTCGCCGCCTTTTAGGCGGCGAACTCGCCGACACGTCGAGCGGTTCGGACGGTTCTTGCCTTGTAATGGGGTGGTGGGTGATCTGACGGCCCAAGGGGGGTCCGGGGTTCTCAGCGAGGGTTCGGGATTGTCAGGCTCCGTAGAGGGTGATCACCAGGTGGGCACGTGCGAGGCGAGGCTCTTCATGTAGTTGGCCCGCTCGAAAGCAGCCGGGTCGTCCACCGCCAGTTGGCTCAGCGAGCCCCGGGCCTGGCTCACCGACGAGTAGTCGTTGGCGGCGAGCCAGTCGGCGAGCCCGTCCCGGACGACTCCCAGATGGCCCGGCCCGTGGCGGAGCAGGGCTGAGGCCATCATGATCGCTGTTGCCCCGGCCAGGAGAGATTTCACTGCGTCGTCGGGTTGGTGGATCCCGGTGGTGGCCGCCAGGTCGATGTCGACCCTTCCATGGAGGATCGCGGTCCAACGCAGGATGAGACGGAGTTCGGCGCTGGTCGACAGGACCAGGTTGGGAACAACACTCAACGAGTCGAGGTCGATGTCGGGCTGATAGAAGCGGTTGAACAACACCAGGCCGTCGGCCCCGGCGTCCGCAAACCGACGGGCCATCGAGGCCATCGCCGTGAAGTAGGGGCCGATCTTGATCGCCAGTGGTATGTCGATCGAGCCGCGCACAGCCTCAACCAGCCGCAGGTAGTCGGACTCCACGGCCTCCGAAGTCTCGTCGACACCGGCGGCAACCCGATAGATGTTGAGCTCGAGGGCGTCCACTCCAACCTCGGCGATGTCTCGTGCGTAGTTGGTCCATCCCCCGAGACTGACCCCGTTGAGGCTTGCGATCACGGGGATCCCTGCCTCGTCCTTGGCCCGCCCTATCAGGTCGAGGTAGCCCGCGGTGCCGGGGTTGTGGGCGTCGAGGCGGGGCAGGTAGCCGGAGGGTGCCTCGCCGGAGGCGCCGGTGCCGGGGTCGGCCCCGCCGCTCATCGTGATGAGGTCGTGTTCGATCTGCTCCTCGAAGATGGACGCCAGCACCACGGCTGGAGCGCCGGCATCTGCGAGGGCGAGAATCCGGTCGATGTCGCCGGTCAGCGGCGACGCCGAAGGCACTATGGGGTGGGCGAGTTTCAGTCCCAAATAGCTGGTCGAAAGGTCGACGCTCACTCCTCTACCTCCCCGTACTCAGCTGTCCTATGGATGTGGACCATCTGCTCATAGAGATTCCAACGGTCGTCGATGTCACGTTGGGCTCGTTCGCTCAGCTCGGCGGCCCGCTCCGGGTTGACCCTGGCCAGCATCGAAAACCGGGCCTCTGACTCGGCCAGAGCCTTGAACGGGGCCGTCGGCTTTCTGCTGTCCAAGCGGAGACCGGGCTCACCCTGGACCTCACGGGCCGGGTCGTACCTGTAGAGCGGCCAGTATCCCGTCGCACCCGCCAGTTTCTGATGCTCGATCTGGTTGGACAGGTCGTAGCCGTGGGCGATGCAGGGGCTGTAGGCGATGATGAGGGACACGCCTTCATGTTGTTCCGCTTCGGCGAAGGCCCGCACCGTCTGGGTCGGGTTGGCCCCCATTGCCACTTGTGCCACGTAGACATCCCCGTAGGCCATGGCGATCTGGCCCAGGTCCTTCTTCCCGGTTGTCTTGCCCCCGGAAGCGAACTTGGCGACGGCCGCCCTGGGGGTTGCCTTCGACGCCTGGCCTCCGGTGTTCGAGTAGACCTCGGTGTCGAGGACCAGGATGTTGACATCGCGCCCCGAACCGAAAATATGGTCAAGCCCTCCGAACCCGATGTCGTAGGCCCAACCGTCGCCCCCGACGATCCAGATGCTGGTGGTGATCAGTGCATCGACGACTCCTTCGAGACGTCGCGGGAGACGCCCCTCCATACCGGCCAGCTTCTCCCTGAGTTCGGCCACCTGTTCGCGCTGCACATCGACGAGCTTGTCCAGGTTGGCTCTGTCCTTCACTTCTGCCGTCTCCAGTATGCGGCTGGCGAGGTCTCCCAGTTCCGGGGCCAACGCTGTCACCAGGAGCAGGGCATCGTCCCGCTGTGACTCGAGGCCGAGGCGCATTCCGAGGCCGAACTCGGCGTTGTCCTCGAACAGGCTGTTGGACCATGCGGGACCGCGGCCCTGGCTGTTGGTCGTCCATGGTGTGGTCGGAAGGTTGCCCCCGAAGATCGAGGAGCATCCGGTGGCGTTGGCGACGATCACCCGGTCGCCCAGGAGCTGGGTCATCAGCTTCAGGTAGGGGGTCTCGCCGCACCCGACACAGGCGCTGGAGAACTCGAAGAGGGGCTCCAGGAACTGCGAGCCCTTGACGGTGGGGGCGTTGACCTGCCCCCTGTCCACCTCGGGAAGATCGAGGAAGAAGCTGAAGTTGGCTCTCTCCCGCTCGAGGTGGGGCCCCTTGGGCTCCATGTTGATCGCCTTGTGCTTGACGATCTCTTTGGACTTGGCCGGGCAGATGTCGACGCAGATTCCACACCCTGTGCAGTCGTCGGGAGCGACCTGGACCACCACCCGCATGCCTTCGAAGTCCTTGCCGGTGGGGTCCTTCGAGGCGAACCCGTCGGGGGCCTCGACGCCGATATCGAATGCCTTCATCCGTATGGCGGCATGGGGACAGGCAAGGGCACATCTGCCGCAGTCGATGCAGAGGCTCGGATCCCAGATGGGGATCTCCGCTGCCAGAGAGCGCTTCTCCCATTTCGTCGTCCCTGTCGGGAAGGTGCCGTCGACGGGCAGGGCCGACACGGGCAGGCGGTCGCCCTGGTCGGCCATGATCATGGCCGTCACCCTCTGGACAAAGTCGGGGGCGATGTCCGGCACGAGTGGGCGGGGTTGCTCAATCGTCCCGACGGCGCCGGGTGTCACCTGGTACAGGCCGGAAAACGCACCTTCGATAGCGTCGATGTTCCGGCGGATGATGCCTTGGCCACCCTTGCCGTAGCTGCTCTCGATCTGCTCCTTCATCGCCTCGATCGCCCGGTCCGCCGGTAGGAAGTCGCTCAGATGGAAGAAGCAAGCCTGGAGGACGGTGTTGATCCGGTTCCCGAGGCCGGCGTCGCCTGCGATGGTGAGAGCGTCCACCGCCCACACGTCGATGCCCTTGTCGAGAATCACACGCTGGGCTGTCGGCGGGATGCGCTCCCAGGTCTCACCTTTGGGGTACGGGCTGTTCAGCAGCAGCTTGCCTCCGGGTGCGATCCGCTCCAGGGCGTCGGTACCGTCGAGAAACTCGAAGTGGTGGAGGCCGACGAAGTCCGCTCGGGCGATCAAGTAGGTGGACTCGATCGGGTGCGGTGAGACCCGAAGATGGGAGACGGTCCGCGCTCCGGCCTTTTTCGAGTCGTACACGAAGTACCCCTGGGCGTGCATGGGGGTCGTCTGGCCGATGATCTTGACCGTCGCCTTGTTGGCGCTGACAGTGCCATCGGATCCGAGACCGTAGAACATGGCCCGTGTCACATACTCGGGCTCCGAGAACCACTCCGGGTCGTAATCGATCGATGTGTGGGTGACGTCGTCGACTATTCCGACGGTGCTGTGCCTTCTGGGGGCTTGGCGGTCGATCTCGGCAAAGGCTCCGGCGACCATGGCCGGGGTGAACTCCTTCGAGGAGAGGCCGTAGCGACATCCGTAGACGGAGATGTCCGACCTCCCCTGTTCGGCAAGGGCGGCGACAACGTCCAGGTAGAGCGGTTCGCCGGGAGCGCCGGGCTCCTTCGTTCGGTCCATGACCATGAGTTTGGTCACGCTCTCCGGTATCGCCTCGGCTAGGGCTGCAGGGTCGAACGGGCGATACAGCTTTACCACTACGAGGCCCACCTCGGCTCCGTCTGCGAGCAACCGGTCGACCGCCTCCTTGGCAGCCCCCGCGGCCGAGCCCATCAAGACCATGACGCGCTCGGGCTCCGGGGATCCGTGGTACTCGAACAACCGGTGTTGGCGGCCGGTGTGCTCGGCGACCCGGTCCATGGCGGCGGTCACGATCCCTGGCACCGCCTCGTAGAACCGGTTGGCAGCCTCCCGTGCCTGGAAGAACACATCGGGGTTCTGGGCAGATCCTCGCAGAACGGGTCTGTTGGGGTTCAGCGAGCGCGCCCGGTGGGCTGCGATCAGGTCCTCATCGATCAGGTCGCGGAGGGCTTCGTCACTGATCAACCCGATCTTGGCGACTTCGTGCGAGGTGCGGAACCCGTCGAAGAAGTGGAGGAATGGCACCCGGGACTCCAGGGTGGCGAGGTGGGCTACCAGGGCGAGATCGTGGGCCTCCTGCACCGACGATGAGGAGAGCATGGCGAACCCGGTCTGACGGGCTGCCATCACGTCGGAGTGGTCTCCGAAAATCGAGAGGGCATGGGTGGCCACCGTTCGAGCCGCCACGTGGATCACTGCCGGGGTCAACTCTCCGGCGATCTTGAACATGTTGGGGAGCATCAGGAGAAGGCCCTGCGATGAGGTGAAGGTCGTCGCCAGTGCCCCCGTCTGAAGGGCGCCGTGGAGTGTCCCGGCAGCACCAGCCTCCGACTGGAGTTGGATGACCCGGGGGACCACACCCCAGAGGTTGGGCCGATTGTGATGGGACCAGGTATCGGCGAGCTCGCCCATGGGGGACGCCGGCGTGATCGGGTAGATAGCGATCACCTCACTGAGGCGGTGGGCGATCATGGCCGCCGCCTCGTTCCCGTCGATCGTGCTCTGCACCCGGGCGTTGGCGGTCATCAGGAGAGGCTAGTTTCGAAGGCTCGAGCCGAACAGGGCCAATGGTCCATTGGAGGCCCCGTCGGCGAGCTCATCCTCGCGCGCCGATGTCAACGCTGTAGGCCTCGTAGACAAGGTCGGCACCTCCCTGGCGGTGGCGAGCGCGGCCAGCGGCGGCCGCCCCAGAAGCCAGGGCGTAGATCGCCTTGTTTCTCAGGGGTGATCTGGCGTTCTCACATGAGCGCCCATCCGGGTACCTGACACCCCATGTCTGAACCCGTGCTGCTGGTGAGGCCGGTGGGATTCGTCTCGAGGTATCCCACGTCGCGCTAGTCGGTGGTGCAGTCGTGTCTCTGTTGCACGAGAGATCGCGTCACGAATGGTCTTGACCTTCGAGTGACTCTAAGGTTTAGTGTGATGGTATGAACAACCAAAGACCTCAACATGCGGATCGGTGAAGCCGCGGCGGAAGCCGGTTTGGAGCCAACCGCGATTCGTTTCTACGAGAAGCACGGTGTGCTCCCCGAGCCGGAACGCACCGACTCGGGCTACCGCGATTACACGGAGACGGACGTCGCTCTGCTCCGGTTTGTCCGCAGGGCGCGGGGCCTGGGAATCCCCCTCGATGATGTGCGCGAGATCGTCGAGCTCCGTACCCGCGGTCAGGCGCCATGTGACGTGGTGCGCAACGCCATGGCCCGTGAGGCGGCGATGATCGAGTCTCGTATCGAGGAATTGCACGCCCTTCGAGACGAGCTGCTCAGACTCCGAAAGCTCGCCGACCAGGTCGCCGACGATTGGCCCGGCGGCGACTGCGTGTGCCACATCGTCGAAGCCGAGAGCACCACACCAAAGAAGACCCGACGAAAGGTGCGCGCATGACCGCGAAGACCGAATTGGAGATCGAGGGCATGCACTGCGACGGCTGCGAGACCACCGTCGGAGCGGCGCTCAGCAGAGCCGGGCTCACCGAAGTGAGAGTCGACTGGCGTCGCGGTACGGCAACCGGCCTTCCTTCAGCCGGATTCACGATCGAGTCGGCAGCGGAGCAGGTGGCGGCGACCGGCTACAAGCTGGTCGAGGCACCTGCCGAGGATGCGAGACCAGTGGCGGCCACGGACGAGTATGACCTCGTGATCATCGGATCGGGCTCCGGTGCCTTCGCCGCCGCCATCAAAGCCCGTGAACTCGGAGCCCGGGTGGCCATGGTCGAGCGAGATCTAGTGGGCGGAACCTGCGTCAACATCGGCTGTGTCCCCTCCAAGGCACTGCTGCGCGCCGCCGAGTTGTTCTGGAAGGCCGGACACAGTCCGTTTGCCGGCGTCGAGACCACGGCTACCAACGTTGATCTTCGGTCCCTGGTCGCGCAGAAGAACGCCATCGTCGCGAAGCTGCGGAAGGAGAAGTACGAGGACCTGCTCACCCACTATGAGATCGACCTCATCCGCGGATCGGCAACGTTCGTAGGTCGGGACACTGTCGCGGTCGCGGGCAGGTCCCTGAAGGGGTTCCGCTTCTTGATCGCCACCGGCGCGGCACCATGGGTTCCCCCGATCGAGGGGATCGACACGATCGACTACCTCACGTCGACCTCGGCCCTCGAACTCGAAGCGGTGCCCGGCGAGTTGATCGTCGTCGGTGCCAATGCGATCGGCCTCGAACTCGGGCAGCTCTTTGTTCATCTCGGTTCCAAGGTCACCTTCGTCGAGGCCCTCGAGCGGGTGGCACCATTCGAGGAGCCGGAGATCTCCGCCGCCATCGACACCCATCTCCGGTCACAGGGTGCGGTGATTCACACCGGCGCCAGCATCACCCGGGCGGGAGTGGCGGATGGGCGGGTTTGGCTCGATATCGGCTCAAGAGACGGTGCCGTTCGGCTGGAAGCAGACAGAGTCTTGATGGCGACCGGTCGTCGCGCTCGCACCGCGGACCTTGGGCTCGACCTAGCCGGGGTTGAAACCGACCCCCGCGGGCAGGTCATGGTCAACGACAGCCTGCAGTCGTCAAACGACCGTATCTACGCCGTCGGAGACGTCACCAACCATCCCCAATTCGTCTACGTGGCCGCCCTCGGAGGCAACATCGCCGCCGAGAACGCCATTCGGGGAACCAGCCGCAAGATCGACTTCACCACCATGCCCCGGGTCACCTTTACCACCCCGGCCATCGCCTCGGTCGGACTCACCGAGGAACAAGCACGTGAAGCAGGGAAGAAGGTCATCACCTCGGTGCTGCCCATCGATGTGGTGCCTCGTGCCATCGTCGACCACGAAACCGGCGGACTGGTGAAACTCGTCGCCGACGAGACATCGGGCCAACTGCTGGGCGCCCATATCATCGCCGACGGCGCCGGCGATGTGATCCAGGCCGCAGTCATGGCGCTCAAGTACCGAGCCACCATCGAAGAGATCGCCTCGACCTACCACCCCTACCTCACCATGGCCGAGGCTCTCAAACTCGCCGCACAGGGATTCAACAAGGACATCAGCATGCTCAGCTGCTGCGCCGCCTGACCGACCAAGGCGCCATCGCCAACGTCAACAGTTGGTTCGCGTTCTGTCCAGTTAAGGCAGCGCTCATGGCTCTTTGGCTGACGCCTCATCGCGGTATCGGCCGGGCTGGTTCGCGTTCCATCCTATTAGGCCCACAGGGCGGCGCCTTCGGCGCCGCGGCTAACAGTTACCAGTTACCAGTCGCGATCTGCACTTGCCCTGAGTTCTTGGGGCGGGCCGGGCTCGGGGCGTGTCGGCGCACCGATTCTCGCTCAAGGGGACGTCGAGCGGGACCGATATCTTCCCCTTCGCAAAGTTCGTGTAGGGCGAGTGAGGTAAGTACACTCTCGGGGGTGACCCCGATCGAGGGCGTACGACGGGGCCGAGGCTTGGGCGCGTTCGCGCTCATCGGCCTCACGCCGTCTGTGCTTTCCATGACGACCGTTGTCGTGTTCGACGCGGCGATGGTCTTCGTCGCGTCCGCGTTCTCACCCGCCTGCGGGGGTCCCGGTCGACGGGTCACCACGGTGGGTGGAGGATGATCCGGTTCGCCCGAGCCTCACTACGCGGTCCCTTCGCCGGTGCCTGGGCGGTGCGGTTGCGTTCGCGGCGTCTCGTCTCCGCCCTCGTCGGCCTGTCCCTGGCCGCCGCCAGCGTGCTCGTCGCCGTCCCGTCGGCGCAGGCGGCGTCCGCCGGGATCTACCTTGACCGTTTCGAGTCGGGCACCTTCGATGGCAGCAACGGCACCAAGGCCTGGTCGGGACCCTGGTCGGAGGCGCCGGAGAGCGACGGGCCGGCGGCCGGACAGGTCAAGGTCGTCTCGGACGTCAACTGTTCTTCGGGCAAGTGCCTGTTCATCGGCGACTTCAGTGGCGTGAAGAGGGCGCAGCGAGTCGCCGACCTCTCCGGGGCGGATGGCGCGGTCCTCACCTTCGACTGGAAGTATGTCGGAACGGGGAGCGCCACCCATCGTGCCGAGATACGGGCGACCGGATGTGACATCTCGAGCGAGGAGACGGCCGGCTGGACCGTGCTCAAGACGTTTACTGCGGCCGACGCCGGGAGCTCGACGTTCAAGCTGGGGAGCGCGTTTGGGGACGCGTTTGCCATGAGCTCGACGACGTGCCTCAGGTTCACCAACAACAAGGGGGGCAACAGCGGGCACGTGCTGTATGCGGACAACGTCCAGATCCGGCTCGCCAACAAACCGGTGGTGACCAACCCGGGGAACCAGTCGAGCAACGAGGGCGACTCGGTGTCGCTCACGGTGGCCGGGTCGGATCCCGACGGGGATGCGTTGACCTGGTCGGCGACGGGGCTGCCTTCTCTTCTGTCGATCAACCCGGGCACCGGGGTGATCTCGGGGACCATCTCGTTGGGCGCAGACGCTTCCTACTCGGTCACGGTGAAGGCCACCGACCCCGACGGCCTGTTCGACGAGGTCGCCTTCACTTGGGCCGTGAACCGAACCCCGGTGGTGGATCCCGTGGCCGACCAGTCGGATAACGAGGGCCAAGAGATCGTCCCGGTGCCGGTCACCGGGTCGGACCCCAACGGCGACGACCTCATCTGGTCGGCCGAAGTCCTGCCTTCGGGAGTGGCGATCGACTCGGTCACCGGGGTCATCTCCGGGAAAATCGACATCGAGGTGGGCGGCGAGGTCTCCTACGACATCACGGTGCGGGCCCGGGATGCCGGCGAGTTGTTCGGCGAGACCACCTTCACCTGGGCCGTCAACCGAACACCGACGGTGACCAACCCCGGGAACCAGTCCCACAACGAGGGCGACACGATCTCCCTGCCGGTCGCCTGGTCGGACCCCAACGGCGACGACCTCACCTGGACGGCGAACGGACTGCCTCCGGGCCTGTCGATCGGGCTCTCGACCGGGGTCATCTCGGGAACCATCTCGTCGGGCGCTGCCGCCACCTACTCGGTGATGGTGAAGGCGACCGACCCCGGCGGCCTCGACGACGAGGTGCCCTTCACTTGGACGGTATCGGCACCCACCACGACCATCCCGCCGACGACCACCACGACCATCCCGCGTAGCACCACGCCGACGGTTCCGCCGACGACGACGACCACCACGGCCCCGGATGGGACGGACACGACGACCACCACGGCCCCGGGTGACAACCAGGCGCCGACGGTGATCGACCCGGGAGACCAGTCCAGCACCGAGGGTGACGCGGTCTCTCTGCCGGTCGCCGGGTGGAGCTCCACCGGCACCGCTCTCACCTGGTCGGCGCTCGAGCTGCCTTCGGGCCTGTCGATCGACCCGAGCACCGGGGTGATCTCGGGGACCATCGAGTCCGGCGCCGCCGGCTCCTACGCGGTGACGGTTCGGGCCGCCGACCCCTGGGGCCTGTTCGGTGAGGTGTCGTTCGGCTGGCGGTGCGCCGCCTCGACCACCGGGCCGGACGGTCAGGGGTTCTGGCCGGACGCGAAGCCGGGGGAGACGGTCTCCACCGACCATTCGGGCGACGGGGCGACCCCCGACGTCCCGTTGGAGGTGTCGGTCACCACACCCACCGGGGGCGCGGTTTCCGTATCGAATGAGCCGGTGATGCGGGACCCGGAGAGCTTCACGCTGGTGGGCACCAGGCTGATCATCACCGCCCCGGACGCCACGGTGGTCAACCCGCTGGTGCTGGTGTTTCTGGTCGACTCCTCGGTGGTGCCGGAGGGCTTCGGCGCCGAGACGGTGGCCGTATTCCGCGACGGGGTGTTGGCGAGGGACTGCTGGGGACCGGGCGCGGCCGCGCCGGATCCGTGCGTGTCCTCCCGAGGGACCTCGGGTGACGACCTGGAGATCACCGTGTTCAGCACCCGGGCCTCGACCTGGGAGATCGGGTTCGGCGTGGCAGCGGCCGGCCTCCCGGGCTCCCCAGGTGGCGGGTTCGGGATCGGATGGCTGGCGTGGTTGGCCCTCCTCGCCGCCGCCGCCCTCCTGGTGCTGGTGCTGTGGCGGGGGCTGTCGGTCGTACCGGAGCCGGCTATCGCCCAGCCGGCCCTTCCGATCGCCGCCGCGGTCGCCATGGAGCCGGCGCTCGACGGTGGGCCGAGGGAACTGGACGACGCGGGGCTGATTTCCTACCTGTCGGACGAGGCCTATGCCGAGTGGTCGCTGGTGCCCCACAGGGCAGCGGACGACTTCGGCCAGACGCCGTCCGAGGTGCTCTCCGGGATCCTGCGGCTCGCCCTGCTCGGGCGCATCGAGGTGCGGGGTTCGCTGTCAGCGGACTTCCTCCGCTACCGGATCCCGCGGTTCGCCGGGGCAGACAAGGGCGTGCCGACGCCGTTCGGCATGTGATCGGTGCCCGACATGCCTCCGCCATGGCATACGACGGGAGCACTAGTCCGTAGGCTTGGGCGGGAATAGTCCTTGCCGTTCACGCGCTTTTGCCCTACCATTTCGGCGAATCACACGCGTATTCATGAATTCCTCACTGGGCGTGCCGCCGGTACATGGGCAGCGGCCTGGATCTGTTCGGTTGCCTGGATGAGGATGACGGCAGGGGAGTCCTAGATGGACACGAGATCGCCGATGACGCGCCAGGCAGGCCCTTCGGGGTTGCCGGGCCTTCCGGTGAGCCATGTCGGCCATAGGAACGGTCTGGCGCGCCGCTCCAAGCTGCGTCGGCGGTTCATGCTTGTCAGCGTCGCCATGCTCGCCTCCCTCCTCGCCGTCCTCGGCGTTGGATTCGCCCAGGATGCCGGCACCTCCACGGTCAGCGTGGCCTTGCCGGCCGGGGTGTCCGCCTTCGCTGTCAGCAGCTCTGCCGGCACCGCCCCGCAGGGAGTGGTCTCACCGGCGGACGACGTGGTGCTCAAGTGGGGCTCCGCCTCCACCGGCGGGAGCAGCAACTGGTCCGCGGTGAAGGTCCCCAAGTGGCAGGTGGGAGCGGGCGCCTCCTGCGCGTTCAGCGCCCCGGGCGACGCCAACAACGCCCCCGGCGACCTCATCTTCCTCGACGCCAGCGACACCACCACCACCAAGCTGATGATCAGCGTGTTCGTCACCAACCTCGACGTGCTCGCCGCCTACTACTCGTCGTGGAGCTTCGAGATGCACGTGTATCAAGCGCCTTCCCTCACCGGCCCGTGGACGTCGTCGGTCGCCAGCCAGCGCATCCAGTCGGACCGGGGCTCCGCCACCTTCGTGGTCGACATCACCGGCGGCAACCACTATCTCAACCTGACCCTGGACGAGGGCGCCTGCTACGCCGTGGCCGTCCCCTCCGACCCGGCCGACCTGCAGCCGGCGTTCTTCGTCCAAGCCTCCGAGCTGTGAGGTCGAGGAGGCAGCCTTGACCGCCCTGAAGACCCCGGTGGCGCCGGCGCCTGGCCTGCCGCTGGCCCCGAGCGTGTCCCCGGCGCACACCCGGTCGCCGGCGCCCGGTCCCGCCCGTGACCTGCGCCGTCGGGCGGCCCGGCAGCGGCGCGGGCTGCTGATCGGGGTGGTCACGGTGGCCTTCGCCTGGAGCCTGGCGTCGTTCTTCGGGTCCGGCAGCGGCGGCGCAAGCGGAGGCGCCAGCCTCATCCCCGGCCTGGGGGGCAGCGGGCAGGTGGCCGAGGTCACCCCGGTGACGCCAGACACCGTCACCGTGCCCACCGGAGCGGCCAACCTGCAGGCCGGGGTGCAGTTCGCCCGCGTCGACGTGGCCGCCAACTACCACCAGCGGGTGCGCATCTCGTTGAGCTGGACCAACGGCAAGCAGTTCTCGGTGCAGACCAACGTGGCCGGGTGGCAGATCTCCGTGGGCCTGTACTACCCGGTGCGGACCACGGCATGCTCGGGGTCCGATGAGGCCCATGCGGTAACGGTCGCCATCTCGAGCGTGGACCACTGCTTCTACCGGGACATCACCGCCATAGGGCCGGGCGTCGCCCAGGTACAGAACCCGCGCGATCTACGGGGCACCCAGTTGCTGGCGGTCAGCCGTATCGTGGCCAGCCTACGGCCCCAGATCGACCAGAGCGCGGCCGGGGCGTGCACCACCATCGGCACCACCCCCTGTTACCTCGACGGCAACGCCGACAAGCGCCAGTTGTGGGTGATCGCCAGCCTGCTCAACCCGGGCAACGTCCCGCCGCCGGGCTCGCAGCCCGACATCACACTCGACCTGCACATCAAGGCGTCGACGCAGTCCGTCGGCGGATAGCCCGGCCGAAATCCGCGTCGATCCGGCCATTCCCGTATACCATCGGCCTGCTTCCGAATCTGTGTTCGATCCATTTGGAGGCGAGGGGATGACTACCTGGGCCGACATCTCCGACGCGGACGCGCCGCCGGTCGGCGACGGGCGGCGCGGGCTCCTGCCCCGGCTGCGCGCGGGGCTGGGGATCGTCTTCTGGGTGGCGATCCCCGCCGTGTCCATCCTGATGGTGGCTGGCTACCTCGCGGCCTCGGTGGCGCTGGGCACCACGCCGCCGTTCGCCGTCGTCAGCGGCCAGTCGATGCGGCCGGCGCACAGCCCGGGCGACCTCGTCGTCATCAAGGCCCTGCCCACCCACGAGATCGAGGTGGGCGACGTCGTCGCCATCCTGACCCCTGCCGATTTCGTCGAGGAGAGGGGCTTCCCCCAGGAGGTGGTGCACCGGGTCATCGACATCACCCGCATCGGGGGATTCGTCGAGTTCACCACCAAGGGCGACAACAACCCGCAGGCCGATCCGTTCCGCGTGTTCCCCGACAACATCCGGGGGAAGGTCATCGCCCACTACCCAGGCCTGGGGTATCCGGTGCTGTTCTTCCGCTCGTCGCAGGGCCTGATCTTCCTGTCAGCCTTCGCCATCGCCGTCATCGGGTACTTTCTCATCGCCGCCATCGAGCGCCGCCAGGAGGCGGCCGAGTTGGAGAGTCCCCGCGTGGCGATGGAGTATCTCGCCGAGGAGACGCACAGCAACGGCGAGCGTCTGGAGGAGCTGGTCGGCGCCGTCAGCGAGTATGGCGAGCACTTGCGCAGCCACACCGAGATTCTCCGCTCCATGAGTGCCGCCTCGCAGAGCCTGGCGGCGGTCACCGAGCGCCTCGGCCGGACCGTCTCCACCCTGCGTGAGCCCGATCGGGCGGCGGCGCTGATCGACTACCTGGCGGAGCAGGCATACGCCGAATGGTCGCTGGTAGTGCCCGACAGGGCGGCGGTCGCCATCGGCCGCTCCAGGGCCGA
The DNA here is from genome assembly GCA_040902765.1 of Acidimicrobiia bacterium. Taxonomy (NCBI): domain Bacteria; kingdom Bacillati; phylum Actinomycetota; class Acidimicrobiia; species Acidimicrobiia bacterium. Next base: position 149,491 of record JBBDWO010000028.1, read on the forward strand.
GGTTTTTTCCGAATTCGCCCGGCTGGGCATCCTCGGGCGCCTCGAGGTGCGGGCGCTGCAGCCCCCGACCTGTATCGCTATCGCTTGCAGGAGCCCCACCTGTACCACTATCGGAGCGCGACGCCGTCGTGAGGCGTGTGACGCGGGTCCGCATCCTCGTGCTGTGGCTGCTGGCGGCGGCGACGGTGGCCGCCGCCCTCCCCAGCGTGGTGGCGAGCAACGGGTCGGCGACGGCCAGGGCCCGGGTAGAAGTGATCGGGGCCGCGGCCTTTGCCGGTGATGGTGTCGTCGCCGTCAGCGGCAGCGTCGGTGTCGTGTCCCAGTGGTTCGGCGCCGCCGCACCGTCCCGGTTCGCCGCCGGTCGGACGTTCTCGGTGAGTCCGGCGGTAGCCGTACTGGCCCGCGACGGGACCATCGTCGCCACCGCCAGTGAGGTCACGGTGAGCATCGGCGCTCTCGTCGTCAACGGGCTGTACGCCTTCCCCCTCCCCGTCGAAGCGGTGAGCCTCGGCCAGATTGTCAGCAACCACCACACCTATCCCGCCTCCGACATGAACGTTCCCGAGGGCACCCCGATCTACGCCGCGCACGCCGGAGTCGTCGAGCGCATCTCCATCCCCAGCGAGGACCCGGACAAGGATCGATGCGGCCTGGGGGTGACCATCGCCGGTCAGGACGGTCACGTCTACACCTACTGCCACGGCAGCGCGCTGGCGGCCCACATCTACCCCGGGGTCGTCGTGGGCACCGGGGAGACCATCATGCTCTCCGGCAACACCGGCCGCTCCTCAGCCCCCCACCTCCACTTCCAGATTCGCGATCCCGGAGGCAGACTCATCTGTCCCCAGGGCCCGCTCGAGGCCTGGTGGCTGGGCATCGCCCTCAGCCCGGTCGGGGCGCCCGACAGCGGGTGCAGCTACTGAGAGCCACAGGCTGCCAGCTACCGGCTGCCGGCAAAATCCGCGGCCTTGTTCCCTCACCGGTGCCGGGGCGCTTCTGACTTCGGGCGGTGGCCCCCTCCCTGTGGCCTTCGGCGCAGCACCTCCCCAACCTGCGCTCTGCTCCGGCGGGGGAGGTAAGAGCGGGTAACCGGGCGGCCTAAGGGGCTTTGAGACGAAGCACGATGCGGTCGCTCTCGGCGGACTCGAGCTGGGCGCCCCGGTCGAGAAGCGACGAGAAGTCGAGTTCGGTGTCGGGGACGTCGACCCCCACGAGGAAGGTCACTCGTTCTTCGTCTCGCCGGTGGATGCTCACCCCGGACACTCCGGCGATGCCCACCAGGTCGCGCTCGAGGTCGGCCACAGCCGCCGCCGACGGCACCGGGAACATCTCGACTTGGATGATGCGGCGACCCGGCGGCGGTGGCTCCAGGCCGTCCTCCACGGGTCCGGGCTCGTCGGGCGGACTGTCTGGGGTCGCCTCCGAGTCTGGTTCTTCTGTGCTCTCCCCGTCGTTCCCCCACAACTCCGTCGGGACCACCACCGGCACCGGCTCGGCTTCGGGCTCGGCGGGGAAGCCCTCGAAGGACACCGTCGTGGCAAGGCGATCGATCTGGGCGTCGATGGAGGCGAAGAGTCCGCTGATGCCGCCGCCGGACCCGATCAACGGTTGCAGAGGGCCGCCGGGCTCCTCGGCCCGACGGATGATCTCGTGGGCGCGGCGACGTGCCTCGGCGACGATGTCGTCGGCGGTCCGTGCGTCCGAAGTGCGGTGGGCCGTGCCCTCGGGGTGCATCGCTCCTTCCATCTCGCTCATCACCAGGCGTATCGGGGCGGCTCGGTGGACGCAGGATCCTCCGGTTCGCCCTCGTCCGGCTCGTGCACAGCATCCCGGGGCGGTGGCTCAGGCGGCGGCGGCGGCACTGTGAGCGTTGGAAGGCCCGACGATTTCGGCGTCGGCTCGGGCGAAACATCGGGTGGTCCGCCGGTGGTCTTCTCCACCAGGGCGGCCAACTGCATCCGCCTGGCGGCCAGGTCCTGCAACTGCCGGCCGTTCTGCTCGACGGCCCCGGTGGCTTCCTCCAACCTGGCGGACAACCAGTCGTACTGTCGCTGCACCGATGCCAGGTCGCTTTCCGCTGCCTGCATCCTCAGGCCGATTCCTTGCGCCTTCTTCGTCCATGCGTCGTCGTCCGGTGCCTCACTGGCGCGTAGCAGTGCTTCCCGGGCGAGCGCCCGCGCCTCGGCAGCCTCCTGCTGCGCCCTCTCCATGCGCTCCCGGAGGCGGCTGTGTTCGGAGGACGCCTCGGCCACCCGCTCGCGCAGCTCCCGATCGCGATGCTCGGCGTCTTCGAAGACCAGATCGACCATCTGGAAGAGAACGCTGGCCATGACCTCCAACGGAATGCTCGGCGTGGCCTCGGCGGGCGCATCAATCGGCGGGGCCGGTGATCGCTTTCGCCTCCGCAGGCGGAAGCCGAGCCACATCAGGATCAGGACCAGGATCGACGCTACGCCGAAGACGATCACCTCTGTCGGTCCGAGATCGATCACCCAGACCCTATTCCGAAGCGTGCGTCCCTTGGTGCGGCGGTGTCGCACCCGATCGAGCCGTGGCAGGTCGCTGGCGGACCCGACCGGGTAAACAGGAGGCGGTGGTCGGGGATTCGGCTCGTCCGATTGGCGCGCGACAGCGTTATTGGGCCCATCGCGCCACTATAGATGAGTGGTCGCCGGAGGCCTCGGGCCCGAGGCCGGGCCATGACGGCTCCCTAGATCTGAGCGGCGGCGAAGTCGGCAGCGTCGTCGAGGGTCAGCGCCGCCCCCTGAGCGACCAGCTCGGTGAACCTGGCGTCGGCGATCCGGTGGCGCAGCGTCGCCTCCGTCTCGTCGGCGATCCGCTGCTCGCCGACCGGCAACGTCAGGCCGATCCGTTGGCGCGCCACCTGGGCCGCTCCCAACAGCACCGCGGCCGGCTCGGGGTCGGGGCGGCGCGCCCCCAACTCGGCCAGAGCCTGGAGGACCATCGGCGCATCGGGGCGCACCTGCTCCAGCGAGATGCTCAAGGCTCCGGTAAGGAGCGCCGAGGCACGGGCATCGTCCCCTTGGGCGAGCGCGGTGCGCCCCAGGTGGCGCATCGCCCACGACTGCCCGAGTGGGATCTCGAGCCGTTGGAACATGGCCAGGCTCTCCGACAGCCGCTGCTCGCCGTCCTCGGCCCGCCCCTCGCCGAGCGCCAGCTTGCCCAGGTAGGCGGTCGACCAGGCGATCAGATCGGTGAAGCCGGCGGACCGGGCGGTCTCCAGCGTCTCGGTCAGGGCACGGCGCGCCCGACCCCAGTCCTCACGGTTGATGGCGATCTCCCCGTCGGCGAGCAGCGCGTCGAGTGCCACGTACAGGTCGTCCTTCCGCGAGCAGGCGTCGAGCGCCCCCGCCACATACTCGTCGGCGTCGGCAGTACGCCCCTGCTCCTCCGACAGCAGCGCAAGACTGGTCAGGATCTGCCCCTCACGGCGCGGATCGGCTGCCCGGTGGGCGCGTTCCAGGGCTTCCTCGAACAGCCGGGTCGCCGCCGGAAGGTCTGCCTGGCGATAGGCGAGCCCGGCCAGCCTGGTGAGGCAGGCAGCAGCGGCGCCATCGTCGCCCAACTCCTCGGTGAGGGCGAGCGAGGCTTCGAGGTGCCGGCGCGCCTCATCGACATACCCGAGGCCGGCGTCGAGGTCGCCCGCCGCGTAGAGAGCCCGGGCGAGCAGCGGGTGTGTGGCGTCCTCAGCCAAATGGATCACCTGCTCGAGCCAATCGCGCCCCTCCACGAGACTGCCGCGGAGCTTCCAGAAGTTCCATACGGCAACGGCGATGCGCAGGGCGAGATCCGCCTCGCCCCCCTCGATCGCCCAGCGGAGCGCCGCTCGGATGTTGTCGTGGTCCTTCTCCAGGCGGTGGAGCCACTCGGCCTGGGTGGCGCCCTTGGCCTCGTCTTGCGCGGTTTCGACCAGGTCCCTGAAGAATTGGGCATGGCGCCGCGTCAGTTCGGCCTGGCGACCCGATGCGGCCAGCTTGTCCCCGGCGTAGCGACGCACCGGCTCGAGCAGGCGATACCTGCCCGTTGTCGTGTCGCCGGTCACGAGTGACTTCTCGAGGAGCGCCATGACCGCATGGAGGGTCCCGTCATCCCCGTCGGCGACGCCACACACCGCCTCCACTTGGTCGAGGGCGAAGCTCCCCGCGAAGGTCGCCAGCTGGGCGAGGACCTCGCGCTCGAAGGGCGTCAGCAACTGGTAGCTCCAGTCGAGCGTGGTCTCCATGGTCTGGTGGCGGCGGTCGCCGGTGCGAGTGCCGCTGCCCCGGATCTCGAGCCTGCCTTCGAGGAGAGTCGCCACCTGACTGACGCTGAGGGCGCCAACCCGTCCGGCGGCGAGTTCGATGGCCAGGGGGATCCCGTCGACCGCTCGGCATATCCGGCCCACATCGCGGGCGTTCGAGTCGTCCACCTCGAATCCGGCCCGGGCAAGCTTGGCGCGGCTGGCGAACAGGCGGACCGCATCGTGCTCCATCGCTCGTTCGGCGGACTCGGAGTCCTCCCGGCTCGGGGACGACATTGGAGGGACCACGTACACGGCTTCACCGGGGACCCCCAGTCGTTCCCGACTCGTCGCCAACACCTTCAGCGCGGGAGCCGCGCGGAGTAGATGGTCGATTGCTGAAGCCAGGGGACCGAGCAGGTGCTCGCAGTTGTCGAACACCAGCAGCGCCGGAGCCTGCCGCAGCCGCATCGCCACCGAGTCGAGCAGGTCACGACCCGGCTCGTCGGGGACCCCCACCGCCTGGGCGATGATGCGCGGGACCAGATCGGCGTCGCTGACGTAGGTGAACTCGGCGAGCCACACGCCGCTGGGGAACTCGGTCAGGTGGTTGGCGGCCACTCGGAGCGCCAGGCGGGTCTTGCCGCAGCCGCCGATCCCGGTGAGGGTCGCGATTCGGGAGTCGGCGAGGAGGTCGGAGGAGCGGGCCAGCTCCTCCTCTCGCCCGACGAAGGTGGTCAGCTGCACCGGCAGGTTGTGCTCGAAGGCGTCGCCGCCGCGTAGTGCGGGGAACTTCGAGGGGAGGCGGTCATGCACCGCCTGGAACAGCCGCATCGGCTCGGGGAGGTCGCGCAGCCGGTGGGGGCCGAGATCGAGGAGAGTCACCCCTTCGGGCAGCGGGCGGGTCAGCACCTCCTCGGTGGCCAGGGTGAGCAGGATCTGGCCGCCGTGGCCGGCGTCCATCACCCGCTGGCAGCGATTGAGGGTGGTCCCGTAGTAGTCGCCCCGGCGGAGCTGGGCCTCCCCGGTGTGTATGCCGATTCGCACCCGAAGGGTGCTGTCGCTGTTCAGGTCGAGCTGGATGCGGACACTGGCGGCGAGGGCGTCGTGCGCCGACTCGAACACCGCGAGAACTCCGTCTCCAGTGCCCTTGACGACTCTGCCTCGATGGGCCGACACCAGCGAGCGCAGCAGCCGCTCGTGGTGGGCCATCGCCACCCCCGCCTCGACCGGATCCTCCTCCCACATGCGGGTCGATCCCTCGACGTCGGTGAAGAGGAAGGTGACGGTCCCGCTGGTGAACAGAGACTCGGCGGCATCCGCCCGCGACTGGCCTGCGGGCCTATGGGCGTCCGTGTCGGCGGTGGGGTCGCGTCGCTCCTCCACCGCGCCAAATCTACTCGGCGACCCGCCGCCACCCGGCACGGCGAGTCGAAGCAGGCTAGGTTTCGTGGCAATGGCTGGTCGCAGCTCCTGGCGTCGCAAGGTTGCCTCTTGGTGGCGTCGCCGCGGCCGCAAAGGATCGAGAGAGGACGTGAACAACATGGGCAGCGACGAGCATCAGGGCTGGGAGCCCATCGGCTCGACGGGTCGTTTCTTCCAGACATCGCTTCCGATGTCGCGGTCGGCCCTTGACCTGTGCGGGGGCAGAGGTAAGACCCTGATCTACGGCGAATTCGACACCGGCCTCGAGCCGGAAGCATGGAGGGCGTTCCTTTACGACCCGCTGCGGGTGCTCAGCGCCGAGGGAGTGCTCGATGCGATCGATGCCCCCGACCGACACCTCGAGATCGAGATCGTGAAGTTCGCCGGCCCCGAAGAGTACGAGGCGGACTATCGGAAGGCGACCGAGGCTCGGGGAAAGAAGAGCGCGAAGGTGTACGACGGTGCCGCCCTCCACGCCGACACTCGCGGCGCCTGGAGGGTCACCACCGTGGTGGTGAACCACGAGCAGCCGCTCAATCCGCGGATCGGGGCGGTCACCATCGTCGTCTGAGGGTCGGCCGGTTGGAGGTTCCGAGCGCCGTCATCAGCGCTGGAACCTGATCGAACTGCAACTACTGGTGGGCCTACACGCGCTCCTCGGCCGGCAGGCCGGCAATCGGTAGCGGAGAGCCTCCTCGGCGTGAGCCGAACAGGATGATCACTACCGGCACCAGTGCCACGAAAGCGGCGCCCGACGCCAGGGCGTAGACGCCGACGGCGTCGAGCACCCAGCCGCCGAGCAGGACGAGGGTGGCGCCGAGGAGACCCCCCATCATGTCGTGGAACCCGAGCAGCTTGCCGCGCTCGCTGGGAGCGGCGAGGTCGGCGAGGGATGCCGTGGCCGCCACGATCGACAGGTTCCAGCCGACACCCAGGCCGAAGAGCAGGATCGCTATGCCCCACACGCCACTCACCCAGATGAGGCCTGCAGACGACGCAGCGACCACGAGGAGGCCGCCGACGAGGGCGGGACGGCGGCCCGTGCGATCGATGATGCTGCCGATCACCGGCGCCAGCCCGAACATGCCCAACACGTGGGCGCCGATGATCGGGAACACCAGATGCTGAGCGTGATGGTGGTGGCCGACCACCACGTAGGCGGTGAGGGTCATCACCGCGACCATGACCGCGTACGAGACGAGTCCCGACAGGAGGGCGGGCACCACGCCCTCGCGCCGCAGGATCTTTCCGAGCGGATCGGCTGGCCCCGGAGGCGGTTCGTCGGCAGTGCGGAACGACTCGGCGATCACCTTCGGGTCGGGTCGCACCCAGACCACGATCGACATCCCCACCAGAGCGATCCCGGAGCCGACGAGCCAAGGAAACACCAACGCCTCGGCGGCCACCTCGCGGCCCGCGAAGAGCGGAGCAAAGACGGCAGGTCCCAGGATCGCCCCGAACACAGAGCCGAAGAGCACCCAGGCGATGCCGCGGGCGCGCCGTTCCGGCGGGTACATGTCGCCGGCGGCGGCGCGGGATAGGTTGATGATGCCGCCCGACGATCCGATCAGGGCGAAGCCGACAATGGCGAGGAGCGGCTCCAGGGTGCTCAGTGAGAGTGCGGTGAGTGCCGAGCCGATCGAACCCAGGACGAAGCCCACGGTGAGCACCGGGATACGGCCGAAGCGGTCCATCAGCCGCCCGGCTACCGCTGCGGTCATCGCCCCGCTGGTGAGAAAGATCGCCGGCCCGAGACCGAGCAAAGCGGTGACGCCGGTCACGAGCCCGAAGGTGATCGCCGCCATCGCCGCCACCAGCTGGAGCGATGCAGAGTTGACCGCCATCCCTCCTGCCAGCAGCAGGGTGTTGCGACGAACTGGGAACCCGCCGGGAGGAGTAGTCATTTGCGCCGTGCCACGAGGACGCCCTGCCGGAGGGGCACGATCACCGAGTCGAAGTCGGGCCACGAGGCCACGAGCCGATTGTGGGTGTCTATGGCGGCTACCCCCTCGTGGTCGAGATCCCCGATCCAGGTACCCCCGGTGCCGAGGACGTTGTCGGCGACATAGAAGCCGCCGGGAGCGATGAGCGGGTGCAGTCTCCGGGCGTACTCCGGGTACTCGACCTTCTCGGCGTCGACGAAGGCGAGGTCGACGCTGAAGTCCGCAAGCTCGGAAGCCAGCTCGTCGAGGACGTCGAGGGCGCGGCCGCGGCGGATCTCGACCTGCTCGGCGAGGCCAGCGCGGTCGAACTGGCGACCGGCCACCTCGGCATGGTGCTGGTCCGCCTCGACGGTGATCAGCCGCCCGTTCTCAGGCAGGCCGCGGGCGATCCAGGTTCCCGAGTAGCCGCCGAGGGTGCCCAACTCGACGGCGAGGCGCCCTCTGGATGCCCGAGTCAGCATCAGCAGAAGGCGTCCCACCGAGGCCGAGATCGCGATGGGGGGAAGGCCCGCAGCATCCGCCTCCGCGGTGGCGGTGCGGAGGATGTCATCCTCGCCTCCGAACACCTCGTCGATGTAGTCGGAGATGTAGTCCCAGCGGTCGGCGGTCATGTCCATTCGGGTCACTCTACGGCGAGGACGACTGCGCGGGTCGAGTCGTGCTTGACACCTAGGAGTCATAAACCTAGAGTATCTAGGTATGAGTGGCCAGGCGATGAAAGGGCATCTCGACCTCTTGCTGCTGGCCGTCCTGGCGGACGGCGCCAAGCACGGGTACGCGGTCATCGAGGAGCTTCGGCTCCGCAGTGACGGCGCCTTCGACCATCCGGAGGGGACCGTATATCCGGCCCTCCACCGGCTCGAGAAGGCCGGCTACCTGGAGAGCGGCTGGAGCGAGGTGCAGGGAAGAAAGAGGCGGACCTACTCGCTCACCAGCAAGGGGACCACCGCACTCGACGCCGCGCGCGTTTCATGGGACGAGTTCTCGATCGCCGTTGGCAGCGTTCTCAGGGGGGTGCCATGGCCGACTACGCCATGATCGACGCCTACCTGGGCACCCTCCGACGCGAGATCGGACGACTTGCTCAAGCCGAGGCGATCCTCGATGAGGTGACCGACCACCTGCTCGAGGCCGTCGCTGCCAACCTCCGATCCGGCCTCGACGGGCCGGTCGCGGAGGCCCGCGGTTTGGCCGAGTTCGGTGATCCCAGGTTGGTCGGGCGTGCGTTCGCCTCCACGACTACAGGAGGAATCGCCGTGCCTACCAACCTCACACGCCGCAGTGGCGTGTTCATGATCGTATCGAGCGCTCTCTGGCTCGCCGCACTCGGATTCATGTATGCCAGCAGTCTCGTCGACCGCACCAGGCCGTGGGAGGGACTCCCCCAAAACCTGTTCCTGGTGTTTCAGAGCCTGCTGATCGCCGCCGCAGCCACGCTGTTCGTCGGCGTGGTGGGACTGGTCCGGCGCCACGGGGGGACGATGGGTATTGCGGGAAGGGTTGCCACCTGGCTCGGGATCCTGCTGATGCTCTCAGCCCTACCGGCATGGGCGGTTGTGGTGTGGTCCACGATCCTCGCCGCCCTCGGGCTGGCACTCCTGATAGGGCTCAACAGAGCGTCGCTGGTTCCGCGGGCCGCAGGGACCATGATCGCCGTCGGTGCGGTGGCGACGTCCGCCCTGTTCTGGTGGTTCGAAGTGCGGCTGGACCCGGGCGATGACGGGCTGTTCGGCTGGGTGGTACCGGCGTTGCTCGTCGCTCTCGGTCTGATGGGCGCCGGTCTGACGACCGTCGGGCTGTGGCTGCGCAGCGAACGGCCGGTGGATATCCCAGCAGCCGGGGTACCCGCGTAAGGAGTCGCCTCCACTCAGCGCTCGCGGGCGGACACTCCGGTGCCCGCCCGCAGGCGCGCCCTAACTGCGCTCGCCGGCCGAGTGCGCCATCGTGAAATCAGCGGTCGGTGACTGGGTCGGCGGCGGGTACTCGGTGCCGCGGACCTCAGCGCGGTCCGGGCGTCGGGACCGCCTATTGGCTCGAGGTGACTCCGCTCAACGGCAGCCGTACGCGGAAGGTGGTGCCTTCGGGTCCCGTGCGATGGACGGTGATCTCGCCGCCGTGGCGGTGGGTGACGATGCCGTAGCTTATGTCGAGGCCCAACCCGGTGCCCCGGCCGGGCTCCTTGGTGGTGAAGAACGAGTCGAACACGCGGGGGAGCACCTCATCGGGGATGCCTGGGCCGTCGTCCTCGACCTCCACGATGAGGCAGTCGGCCTCGGTGAACGCCCGCACGATGATGCGGCCACCGTCACCGTCCTTGACCGCGTCGACGGCGTTGTCGAGGAGGTTGGTCCACACCTGGTTTAGTTCGCTGCCGTGGGCCACGATCTCGGGAAGGTCGTCCTGGTACTCCCGGACGACCTCCAGGCCGGAGAGCTTGCTCTGCAGCAGCAGGAGGGTGTCGTCGAGCCCTTTGGTGACCATCACGTCCTGGATGGGTGCCTCGTCCAGGTAGGAGTACCCCTTGAGCGCCCGCACGATCTGGAAGACGCGCGCCGACCCTTCACCGATCTGATACAGCAACCCCTGCACGGTGCCGGCACTGGCGAGGAGGGCGACACGCGAGGGGAGGGCGTCGGCGGGATCCGATATCGCGTCGAGGTCATCGACGGACACGCCGGCTTCGACGAGTGCGCTGGCGACGGACCACGCTTCGCTGACGCCGTGCCCGTCGAGCCACTCTTCGAAGACTGCCTCGGCGTCGCTTCGGGCGATCCCATCAAGTCGCTTTGGTGGCTCGCCGCGCGTTATCCGCTGCAACACCGTGTCGAGTTCCTCGGGGATCCCGGCCGCAGCGACGGTGCGCATCGCTGCGGCGTAGGCGCCGACCGCATCCTCCAGGTCCCGGGCGGCGCGCTGCACGGCGGCGGCGGGGTTGTTGATCTCGTGGGCGACTCCGGCGCTGAGGGTGCCGAGCTGCGCCATTCGTTCCGATTGCCGCAGGCGCGCCTCGGTCTCGCGCCACCGGCGCAAGAGGGCGGCGAACAGGGCCTTCGCCGCAGTGGCGCTGCCCTCGATCCTGCGGTCGAACTCCCCCTTGGGCAGCTGCAGGAGCGTCGCCGCTGAGCGCGCCCGAACCGTGGCGCTGCGGGCGGCCGACTCGACGAGGGCCATCTCCCCGATCACCTCGCCCTCGCCGCGCACTGCCAGCAACACTTCGCTTCCCGACGGCCCCCTCTTGAGGACCTCGACGGCGCCTCCGGTGATCACGAAGGCGGTGTCTCCCGAGTCGCCCTCCTGGAACAGCGCTTCTCCTGGCTCGAGGGTCACCGTTTCCGCCGAGTCGGCGAGGGCCTGGAGGTCGGCGTCGTCGAGTGCGGCGAACAGGTCGACGGTGCGCAGCGCATCGATGACGCTCACACAGTCTCCAGGTATTGATGGACGAATGACACGCACACCGAACCCTGACCTACTGCGGAGGCGACCCGGCGAACCGCGCCGTGGCGTACGTCGCCGGCGGCAAAGATGCCGGGCTCGCTGGTCTCCATGAGATAAGGGTTGCGCTCCAATGGCCACTTCGGTCGTCGTCCGTGCTCACCGAGGTCGGGACCGGTGAGCACGAACCCGCTCTTGTTGAGGGCGACGACCCCCTCCATGAAGTCAGTGTGGGGAAGGGCGCCGATGAACACGAAGACCGCCGACACCGCCCGCTCCTCGTCACCGTCGCCGGTTCGGAGCACGACGCCCTCGACGCGCCGCTCACCTCGGATGTCGGCCACCGAGGCTTCGGTGACGATCTCGATGGATGGGATCGCTTCGATTTGATCGACCAGGTAACTCGACATGCCCTTGCGGACCGAGTCGGCCCGCACCACCAGCGTCACCTTGCTGGCGAAGCGTGACAGCATCACCGCCGCCTGGCCGGCCGAGTTGGCGCCTCCTACGACGACCACATCGGCTCCGGTGTAGAGGGGTGCCTCGGCGATGGCCGCCCCGTAGTACACGCCGGCCCCGGTGAGCCGCTCCACGCCGTCGGCGCCGAGGCGGCGTACCGTCATCCCGCTGGCCACGATGAGCGCCTTCGCCCGCAGCTCGGTCCCGTCGGCGAGGCTGGCCACCTTGGTCGGTCCCTCCACCCGCACCTTGCGGGCATCCCCCGCGGTGACGATCTCTGCGCCGAATCGGGTGGCCTGCGCTGCCGCCCTGCGGGCCAGGTCCACGCCGGCGATCCCCTTGGGGAAACCCAGGTAGTTCTCGATCCGCGCGCTGGTGCCAGCCTGGCCGCCGGTCGCCTCCCGTTCGACGATGGCGACGCTGAGGCCCTCCGAGGCGCCATAGACGCCGGCGGCGAGCCCCGCCGGACCGGCACCGATCACCAGCACGTCGTAGAACGACCCGGTTGCCTCGGTCTGCATGCCGAGCTTGGCGGCGAGGTCCCGGCGGGATGGCTCCAGCAGGTGGCTGCCGTCAGGGAACAACACCACAGGAAGCCGCTCCAGGCCGTCGAGCGCCTTCGCCGTGCTCGTCGCCTCGTCGTCGCGCTCGATATCGATGAATCGGTAGGGAATCTCGTTGCGGGCGAGGAAGTCCTTGGCCTCGAACGTGGTCGGCGACCACGTCGTCCCGATGACACGGATGCCGTCGAAGCCGGCGTTGTGGGCCGCCTGCCAGTCCTCGAGGAGATCGTCGAGGATGGGGTACAGGTGGGTCTCAGGTGGGTCCCACGGCTTCATCAGATAGTGGTCGAGTCCTACTTCGTTGATCGCCTGGATCGCAGCCGTCGTGTCGGCGTAGGCGGTGAGGAGAACCCGGCGCGCCATCGGGTAGATCTGGAGCGCTTCGAGAAGGAACTCGGTTCCGGTCATCTTTGGCATTCGTTGATCGGCGACCATGAGGGCCACGGTGTCGCCGCGTCGCTTGAACTCGCTTATGGCCTCGAGGGCGGCGGCGCCCGACTCCGCCTTGACGATCCGATAGTCCTTGCCGTAGCGGGTCCGCAGGTCCCGTTCGACCGCGGCGAGGACCTGCGGATCGTCGTCGATGGTGATGATGATCGGTTTTGCCATCGCCGCCGATGCTACGCCGCGCCGACAGCCCAGGGTCGGGGCTTCAGCCGGTGATCTCCCTGGCGAGGGCGAGCGCTTCGGCGAGGCTTGTGTTCATGCCCTGATCGAATAGCTCGCCAGCGCGCTGCTCGCCGAGAGCGTCGTAGGCTTCCTCGAGACCCAAGACGGCATTGGCGGCGACTTCGGAGAGGTTCATGCCGGTGGCGTGCTGCTGATTGGCGACTGCCCCCGCCATGATGACTGCTTGTTCCTGGTCGCCGGTCCGCAGGCTGAGCTGGTTGAGGTTCTGGAGCTGGAGGGTCAGGCCAGCGATGTCGCGTACCGGCTCGAAAAGGTCGAGTGCCGCCTTGATGTGAGGCAGGGCCTCATCGATCCGGTCCATCGCGAGCAGGGCCACGGTCGCCATGTGATGCGACCACGCCACCATGGTCATGTCCCCGGCCGCCTCGAGGTCGGGAAGCGCATCGAGTGTCGCCTCCAGCGCGAGGTGCGGCTGGTCGACATACATCGCACCAACCCCGCGCGCCCAGGTGACTCGAGCCGCGCCGTGGCTGTCTCCGAGCTCGGCGAACACCTGTGCGGCCTCGTCGAGGGCGCCGTGGGCAGCGTCATGGTCACGGTCTCCGAGCAGGTGGGGGAAGGCGAAGTCGTAGAGGGCTTCGGCGAGGGCTCTCGGTTCCCCAAGGGTGCGTGCCAGCGCCACCGCGGCCTCGTAGTGTCGAAGTGCATCATCCATGTCGGCGGCCCAATAGGCGAGGCTTCCGGCGGCACTGATCACCCGGAGCCGGAGCGCGTCGTCTAGATCGTCGGCGACGAGGACGCGGCTGGCGAAGTCCCGCCCCTCGGGGATCAGGCCGCGTGCCTGGAGGTAGCGCCACAGGCTGGAGACGATCCGTGCCGCGGCGTCGAAGCGGCCCGACTCTTCGGCGAAGGCGAAGGCGGCCCGGAAGTTGTCCCGCTCCCGCTGGACGGCATCGAGCCAATACGCCTGCTCGGGACCGGTCAGATGGGGTCCGACCTCCTCGGCGAGCTCGACGTGGGTGTCGAGGTGGGCATCCTGGATGGCCCTGCAGTCGTCGGTTTCGGTGAGTCGTTGCCAGGCGAACTCGCGGATCGTCTCCAGCATCGCGTAGCGCGGCGTCGGCTGGGTCGGGTCGTACCGCACCAGGCTGTGGTGTACCAGGACCTCCAGCGGGTCGAGGACGTCCGAATGCTCGTCGCCGAGTACCCGACCGCACACCGAGTCGATCGCCTCGAAGACGGCTCCGCCACGAAACACCGACATCCCCCGCAGCAGACGCTGTTCAGTCGGCGAGAGCAGGTCGTAGGACCAGGCGATCGCATTGCGCAGGGTCTGCTGACGGGCGGGAAGATCGCGTCGGGTAGTGGACAGCACGTCGAAGCTGGCGCGCAGGCGTTCCGCCATGACCCTGGGGGCGAGCACCTTGACCCGGCTGGCGGCGAGTTCGATCGCCAGGGGAAGCCCGTCGAGGCGTCGGGTGATCTCGGCGACCGCGCTGGCGTTGTCGTCGGTCAGGGTGAAGTCGGGGAGGGAGGCGGCGGCCCGGTCCACGAAGAGCACCACCGCCGCCTTCTTGCTCAGGGCCTCGACACTCGTCTCGCCGTTGGGAAGGGCGAGGGGTGGGACGGGGAACTCCTGCTCGCCGCTCAACTGGAGGGCAGCGCGCGATGTGACCAGGACCTTGAGTCCGTCGGCGGCGGCGATGAGCCGGGCGACCAGCGGTGCTGCGTCGAGGATCTGCTCGAAGTTGTCGAGGACCAGCAGTGTCCGATGCCCCTTGAAGTAGTCGATGACGAGACGTTCGGCCGACGCCGAGCTGCGGGTGAGGCCGAGTGTCGAGGCGATGGTGGCGGCGACGAGCTCCGGGTCGGTCACCGGGGCGAGGGGGACGTAGTAGACGGCTTCGAAGTCATCAGACGCTTCGGCAGCGACCTGCAAGGCGAGGCGGGTCTTGCCGGTGCCTCCCGGCCCGGTCAGCGTCACGAAACGGCGGCTGTCGAGCAGTGCGGTGATCCGGCCGACCTCGGGGCGGGGGACGAAGCTGGTGAGTTCCGCCGGAAGGTTGTGGGTGGTGGCGTCGAGCGAACGGATGTGCGGGAAGTCGCGGTCGAGGCCATCGGCGACGACCTGGTGGATCTCGATCGGTTGCAGGAGGTCCTTGAACTGGTGCGCGCCAAGTTCGATCAGCTCCGGTGCGTCGGGGGAGAGTGGCAGGAGGGCGGCGGTGCTCTCAGAGATGATGATCTGTCCGCCGTGGGCGGCGGCGCCGATGCGTGCGGCGCGATGCACGTCGATGCCGCGGTAGTCGGCCCCGCCGAGCTCGCCCGCCCCCGTGTGCAGACCGATGCGGACGCGAACCTGGCCGTCGTCCGGCCAGGGGTGGGCGGCCAGGGAGCGCTGGGCGTCGACGGCAGCGGCGACGGCATCGGGCGCCGAAGCGAACACGGCGAAGAATGAGTCCCCTTCGGTCCGCAGGGTCGTCCCCCGGCGGGCGTCGATGGCGGCCTCGAGGATGGCATCGTGAGCGTCGAGGAGCGCGCTCGCGTCGGCTCCGAAGCGCTGCAGCAGGGCGGTGGAGCCTTCGATGTCACTGAAAAAGAACGTGACGGTACCGGTCGGCAGTTGGGTCATGCCACCCTCAGGGTTGTCACGGGAGTGCATGGTAGGTCGGTGAGTATCGTCGTCTCCCATGGATCGATCCCTTCCGACGGCCGTTGACGTGGCCGCCGCCCGGCGTCGGGTGCGCGGCATCGCCGAGGTCACCCCCGTGATCCCGTCCGTCTCCCTGGCCGCGGCCGCCGGGGTCCCGATCTGGCTGAAGGCGGAGTGCCTTCAGGTGACCGGGTCATTCAAGGTGAGGGGGGCGGCGAACGCGCTCACCCTGCTGAGCGAACGGGGCGCGGTCCCGGGGGTGGTCGCCGTGTCGTCCGGCAACCACGGGCGTGCGGTGGCCCATGTGGCCCGATCGCTCGGGATCCCGGCTGTCATCTGCCTGTCCGAGAGGGTTCCCGCTCACAAGCGGGACGCCATTGCCGATCTCGGCGCCCGCGTCGTGGTGGCTGGGCCCACCCAGGAGTCCGCGGAGGCCGAGGCGCGTCGCTTGGTGGAGGCAGAGGGTCTGGTGTTCGTCCACCCGTTCGACGACCCGTCGGTGATCGCCGGTCAGGGCACGGTCGGTCTCGAGATCCTCATTCAGGTGCCGGACGCTCGCTGCGTGGTGGTGCCGCTGTCAGGCGGCGGGCTGATTGCGGGGATCGGCCTGGCCGTCGAACCCGAGGAGAGCGGCGTCCGCGTGTTCGGCGCCAGTCAGGATCGGGGTCCGGCCATGCACGACAGCCTCCGAGCAGGTCGGCTGGTCGACGTGGTCGAGGAGGACACGCTCGCCGATGCCCTCGCCGGTGGCCTGGGTGAGGAGAACCACTACACGTTCGATCTATGCCGCCAGTTGGTAGAGGACGTGGTCCTGGTGAGCGAGGACGAGATGGCGGAGGCGATCAGGCTGCTCCACCGCGACCACGACCTGAAGGTCGAAGGCGGGGGAGCGGTCGGCGTCGCCGCCGTCCTGACGGGCCGACTACCCCTCGACGGCCCGACGGTCGTCGTGGTGAGCGGGGGAAACATCGGGGAGCACGCGTGGAAGGCGATCGTGGAGGATCGCGTCGCGGGGTCTTCGTAGGGTTTGGGCTCCCCCCTCCCCGCCTGCGGCGGTACTCCCCCCTTCGGGGGGAGAGAGGGGCATCCACGCTTTCCTCCCCTGTAGGG